>NZ_JAFREK010000005.1:0-127136 GCF_017377535.1 Faecalibacterium sp. Marseille-Q4137 | reverse complement strand
GAACCTTGAAAGAATTGCAGGCAAAAGCCAAAGTCACCCAGACCATGACCCGTGACGGTCTGGTGGTGGAAAATCAAGCGGACGGCACTGTAGAGAATGCTTCCAGTCGGGAAGCGGAACAGGACTACTCCACGGATGCCGAGGGCAAGGCCGAAAAAATTCTGGAACGGGCTGAGGACATCAAGGACGGGCATGAAAATAAAAAGAAAGCGAAAAAGGCAGCAGAAACAGCGGCCACCGCCGAAAGCGAAGATGGCCTGCACGGTTCCGCCGCCCGTCTGGAACTGACCGAGGAAGAACGGGCAGACTCGGCGTTGCAGCCGTATATCCAAAAGGCGGGAGCGAAAGCCGACAAGCTGGATGCGGCCCGCGCCGCTCTGCCCAAAAAGCGCGTCCCGGTCAAGGAAAAAGTCTACGATGCCGCCAGCGGCAAGGCAAAATCCACCCTGTGCTTTGAGCAGCAGGACAAAGGCCCACCCAGCCTGAAACCAAACCCGGTCAGCCGCCCACTGTCGGAAGCATTGCTGTTCGCTCACGGAAAAATCCATGAAGTCGAACACGAAAATGTGGGTGTGGAGGGTGGCCACAAGGGTGAAGAACTGGTGGAGCATCAGACCGCCAAGGCCATCCGCAGCGGCATCCGGCACCACAAGATGAAACCCTACAAGGCCGTGGAAAGGGCAGAGCGGGAATTGCGTTCGGCTAACGCCGAGTATTTCTATCAGAAGTCTTTGCGGGACAATCCGCAAATTGCACAGGCGGCCAGCAACCCCATTTCCCGGATGTGGCAGAAACGGCGTATCAAACAGCAGTATACCAAAGCTGCACGGCAGGCCGGACAAGCCGCCGCGCAGGGTGCAGCCGCCACCGCAGAGAACGGTTTCCGGGTAACAAAGCTGGCGGCCGAGGGCGGCGAACGGGTAGCCGAATTTGCGGCCCGGAACTGGAAAGCCATTCTGATCGTGGCGGTGTTCGGTCTGCTGGCTCTGCTCTTGATAACGGGTTTGCAGTCCTGCACCGTGATGGCGGGCACCGCTGGAACCGGCGTGACGGCATCCTCTTACTTTTCCAAAGACAAGGATATGCTGGGTGCGGAAAAAGCCTACGCCAAGCTGGAACAAAAGCTGCAACAGTATCTGGACACCTACGAGGCCACCCACAACTACGACGAGTATCATTTTTATCTGGACGAAATCGAGCATGACCCCTATGTGCTGATCTCGATTTTGTCCGCGCTCCATGATGGCGTTTTTACATTGGCCGAGGTGCAGGGCGAACTTGAAATGCTCTTTGAAAAGCAGTACATCCTGACCGAGACCGTGACCATGCAGATACGTTACCGTACAAAAATGATGGTCATTATTGGCCCGTATGGTGTGCCGCAAGTTATCACCTACCAAGAACCGTATGAATACTACATCTGCACGGTCAAGCTGAAGAACAAGGATTTATCCCACCTGCCCGTGGAAGTACTGACCGAAGAACAGCTTAGTGCCTATTCGCTCTATATGCGCACGCTGGGCAATCGGCCGGATTTGTTCGGGCAGGCACAGTACCCCAATGCGTCCACCATCAAGCAGCCCACCTACTACGATATTCCCTCGGAAGCACTAAAGGATGATAGGTTTGCCGCCGTGATGGAGGAAGCAACCAAGTACATCGGCTACCCGTATGTGTGGGGCGGCAGTTCGCCCAGCACCAGCTTTGATTGCAGCGGCTACATTTCGTGGGTGCTGAATCATTCCGGCTGGAATGTGGGCCGCCAGACCGCGCAGGGCCTTTACAACCTCTGCACTCCTGTTTCGGCGGTGCAAGTCAAACCGGGCGACCTTGTGTTTTTCAAGGGCACCTACGATACCCCCGGCGTGAGCCATTGCGGAATCTATGTGGGCAATTCCATCATGCTGCACTGCGGCGACCCTATCTCTTACACAAACCTTAACTCAAAATATTGGAAGGAACATTTTTACAGCTATGGGCGTTTACCGTGACGCCAGAAAGGATTTTGTATGGCAAAAAGACTTTCCCGCATTGAGCGTGACATCGAACGGCTCAAAGAAAAAATCAGCGAATACCAGCAGCAGTTGAAAGAACTGGAAGCTGCAAAGACTGAACAGGAAAACTTGCAGATCATTCAGCTGGTGCGCAGCATGAACATGAAGCCGGACGAGTTCGCGGCCTTCCTGCGCAGCGGTGCGCTGAATGCTGCACCCACCGCCACACCGTACCACAAACAGGAGGATGCCGCCAATGAAACCTGATAACTGGAACCGTTTCGCTGCCGGACTGCTGGCTATCCTGCTCTGCCTCTGCTCATTTTCCATGCCCGCTTTCGCAAGCGGTACTGACCCTGCCCCGGAACCTTTGCCGGAGATTATCGAAGAAGAACCCACCACGGGCGGCATGGAGCCGGAGGGTGTGCCCATCACGCCCAAGGGCAATGCAACACTGGTGGATGACTTTTACGGCGACAAGCAGCTTATTACAGTGACCACCAAGGCCGGGAATTATTTTTACATTCTCATTGACCGTGCCAACGAGGACAAGGAAACGTCCGTTCACTTCCTGAACCAAGTGGACGATGCCGACTTGCTGGCCCTGCTGGACGAAGAACCGCAGGACACCGAGTTCTGCATCTGCACCGTGAAATGTGAGGCCGGGAACGTCAACGAAAACTGCCCCTTGTGTGAAAAGAGCCTGCGGAACTGCACGGCCCCGGAAGCGGTGAAAACTGACACTGAAACGCCAGAGGAAAAGCCGAAGTCCAACATGGGCAGTCTGATGATCCTGTTGGTGCTGGCTCTGGCGGGCGGCGGTGCAGCACTCTATTATTTCAAGTTCCACAAGCCCAAGGCCGATACCACCGGGCACGATGATCTGGACGAATACGATTTTGGCGAGGACGAAGATGCAGACGAGGAACCGGCTGAAATCGAAATTCATTCAGAGGACGGACAGGAGGACGAAACATGAGCTTTCAGCTGGTGATCGCCGAAAAGCCCAGTGTAGCCCGCAGCATTGCCGCCGTGATCGGGGCCGCTGAAAAGCAAAACGGCTATTGGCAGGGTGGCGGGTATCTGGTCAGCTGGTGCATCGGGCATCTGGTGTCCTTTGCCGAGGCTGGCCAGTACGACGAAAAATACTGCAAATGGCGGTATGAGGATTTGCCCATCCTGCCCCAGCCGTGGCAGTTCATTGTCCCGGACGAGAAGAAACAGCAGTTTGAAGTTCTGCGTGCCCTGCTCAACCGCCCGGATGTGGACAGTGTGACTGCCGCAACCGACGCAGGCCGGGAGGGAGAACTGATCTTCCGCTTTGTCTACCAAATGACCGGCTGCACGAAACCCGTAAAGCGGCTCTGGATTTCCAGCATGGAGGATGCCGCCATCCGGGAGGGCTTTGCAAACCTGTGCCCGGATTCGGATTATGATGCGCTGTACCAATCGGCCCTCTGCCGTGCAAAAGCAGATTGGCTGGTGGGCATCAATGCAACGCGGCTGTTTTCGGTGCTGTACCACAAGACTCTGACCGTGGGCCGCGTACAGACACCGACATTGAAAATGCTGGTGGACCGGGATGCAAAAATCCTGCGCTTCCAGAAAGAAAGGTATTACACAGTCGGCATCCAGTCCGGCAGTCTGAAAGCAGACAGTGGACGCATTGCCAGCATGGACGAGGCCGACACTTTGAAAAATGCCTGTGCCGGGGCATCTGCTATCTGTTCTTCTGTCAAGCGGGAGAAAAAGACAGAACAGCCGCCCAAGCTCTATGACCTGACTACATTGCAGCGGGAAGCAAACCGTCTGTTCGGTTTTACCGCAAAACAGACCCTTGATTACGCCCAGCAGCTTTACGAAAAGAAATTGCTGACCTATCCCCGCACCGACAGCCAATATCTGACCGAGGACATGGGCCAGACGGCACAACATCTTGTGTCTGACCTGCTGGGGCTGCTGCCCTTTGCCCAAGGGCTTGACTTGACCCCGGAAGTGGGCCGGGTGCTGAACAGCAAAAAGGTATCGGACCACCACGCCATCATCCCCACGTCCGAATTTGTAAAGCAGGGTTTCACTGGTCTTGCCGAGAGTGAATGCAAGCTGATGAACCTTGTCTGCTCCAAACTGCTCTGCGCGATAGCCGCGCCCCATGAGTACGAAACTGTGACTGCTGTGTTCTCCTGCGCCGGGAACGAGTTCACCGCCAAGGGAAAGACGGTGCTTGTCCCCGGCTGGAAAGAGATCGACCAACGGTTCCGCGCCACCCTGAAAGCAGACGGCGAAGAAGAAACGAAAGCCCTGAACACCCTGCCGGAACTGGCCGAGGGGCAGAGTTTCCGCGTAACTTCTACCGTATCGGAACACTTCACATCCCCGCCGAAAGCCTACACCGAAGATACGCTCCTGTCAGCAATGGAGCGGGCCGGGGCCGAAGATATGCCGGAGGAAGCGGAACGTAAGGGGCTGGGCACTCCGGCCACCCGTGCCGCGATTCTGGAAAAACTGGTGCAAATGGGCTTTGTGCAGCGCAAGGGCAAACAGCTTGTCCCCACCAAGGACGGCATCAATCTGGCGGTGGTTCTGCCGGAAAGCCTGACCTCTCCCGTCCTGACCGCCGAATGGGAAAACCGCCTGACCGAGATTGCCAAGGGCAACGCAGACGCGGACGAGTTCATGGCCGAAATTGAAGCGCAGGTGCGCCAGCTGGTCAAGACCTATTCTTGTATCAGTGCAGATAAGCAAAACCTGTTCCAGTCGGAACGGGTTATTATCGGCAAGTGTCCCCGGTGCAGTGAAAACGTCTATGAGGGCAAGAAAAACTTCTACTGCGGGAATCGTAGCTGTCAGTTCGTGATGTGGAAGAATGACCGCTTCTTTGAGCAGCGCAAAAAGGCGTTCATACCGAAGATCGCCGCTGCTCTGCTCAAAAACGGTAAGGCAAAGGTTAAGGGCCTCTATTCCGAAAAGACAGGCAAAACCTATGATGCAACGGTGCTTCTGGCAGATACGGGAGGCAAGTACGTCAATTACCGAATTGCGAGGGATTCTATAATGTGATAAAATAAACTTAACTAAAGGAACTTTGCAGGGAGATGCCGTAATGAAATTTACAGATAGATGTCCAGCTACTTGGAAAGAGTTGCAGGATGATGTTGCGCTGCTTCTAAATCAATCGGGATATCGAGCAGTTAGCCCTTGTACAATTGATACCGTCCGTGGTAAAGTGGAAGTCGATGTTTTGGTCGAATCTCCTGATGAATTGGTTAAAAGAATTGTGTGTGAATGTAAATTTTGGAATTCTTCAGTTCCAAAAGAAAAAGTTCACGCATTCAGAACGGTTGTACAAGATTCTGGTGCATCATTAGGTCTTTTGATTTCACAAGCTGGCTTCCAATCCGGTGCGATTGAGGCTGCAAACCTTTCAAATGTACGTTTGATGACGTGGAATGAATTTACAGATATAATTGCAGACAAATGGACATTAACGCGATTAAAACAGCTCAAAATGGAATCTGTCCCATTGTCTGAATACACTAGCTCTTTTCATTTTCCGTTTGATGACTTAAAAGATGAAGATGTCGGACGCTATCTAAAGGCTTGTGATAAATACAGGCCTTTGCGCACTACCTGTTGGGAAATCACTAGAAAAGATTTGAAAGAAAATGATTCTCTAACAGATTTTTGGTATAAAGGGTCGGAGTTCACAACAATTGAAAGCTATTTAAACTTTCTTTCGGATCAGGTAATGGCAGGTCTAAAAGAATTTGGCGAAATTCTTGCAAATTCCAATATCACAATTCCACCTGAACGGCTTGAAAAGTCGTATGGGTATATTTATATGTCCCTTTAACAGATTCCGGATAAGTTCATAATAAAATTACGAGGGCCGGTTATGGTAAGGTGAAGCATTCATTTTGCCATAACCGGCTCTCTCTATCCGTAGGATAGCAAAAAAGGAGTGTGACCAAATGAGCGAATTATTTTCCATCCAGCTGCAAAATCGGCAGCAGCAAGGCAGGGATGGCGTCTGGCTGGACCTGCCCACTACAACCGAACAGGTACAAGCGGCCCTGCGGCAAATCGGCATTTCGTCCGATAATCCGCAGGGCCTTTTCATTTCCGGCTACTTTGCTGAGGAAGAAAAACGTATTGCGATTCCCTACAACATGGTGCTGGCATCCAATGTGGACGAGCTGAACTTTCTTGCCGCACGGCTGGAAACGCTTTCTGCCGGGGAACGCGCAGAGTTGAACGCCGCCCTGCAAACTCCGCAGAGTGAGTTTTCCAGCATTGGGAGAATCACCGACTTTCCCGAAAACGTGGACTATTATGTGCATCTGCCGGATGTACGCGGGCCTGCCCAGCTGGGTGACTACTATCTGAACCGTTCCGGCATGGTGGATATGCCGGAAGAATGGAAAGGCGGCATCGACACGGCGCAGTTTGGCCGTTATGTGGCCCAGCAGGAGCAGGGCGTGTTTACCGAGTATGGCTACCTTGTCAAAAGCGGGGATGCGTGGCAGAAAGTCCACGAGGGCCAGCCTGTGCCAGAGGAATACCGGGTACTGTCTTTTCCTGCGCCGGAAGTCATGCGGGATGCAGCCAATATCCCGCCGCCTGTTCAGCCTGAAACGGAACCGCAGAAAGTTATCCCCATCATCCTGAACGGCAAGGACAGCGCAGAGCGCATGAAAGAAATCACGGACCGGCTGGAAACAGGGATTCAAGAGCTGTTCGACAGCGACCGCTACAAAGCCTACCTCACCACGATGGCGAAATTCCACAATTACAGCTTCAACAACACCTTGCTGATTGCCATGCAGGGCGGACAGCTGGTGGCGGGTTTCAACAAGTGGAAAGACACGTTCCACCGCACCGTGAAAAAGGGCGAAAAGGGCATCAAAATCCTTGCTCCCGCGCCCTACAAGGTCAAGCAGAAAACGGAAAAACTGGACGAACAGGGCAAGCCGATTCTGGACAAGGACGGCAAGCCACTGACCGAGGAAAAGACGGTGCAGATTCCGGCCTTCAAAGTGGTTTCTGTGTTCGATGTCAGCCAGACCGAGGGCGAACCGCTGCCATCCATTGCGGTGAATGAACTTTCCGGCAGCGTGCAGGACTATCAAGATTTTTTCAAGGCGTTGGAGCAGACATCCCCGGTGCCCATCGGGTTTGAGGGCATCGAGGGCGGGGCGCATGGGTACTTTCATCTGCTCGACAACCGCATTGCAATTCAGGAGGGCATGAGCCAGCTGCAAACCATCAAGACGGCTATCCACGAAATTGCCCACGCCAAACTTCACGCCATCGACCCGAACACCCCGGAACAGACCAACCGCCCGGACAGCCGCACCCGCGAGGTGCAGGCCGAAAGCGTAGCTTATGCAGTCTGCCAGCACTACGGGCTGGACACATCCGAGTATTCCTTTGGTTATGTGGCCGGGTGGAGTTCGGGCCGGGAACTGGCGGAGCTGAAAGCCTCTCTGGAAATTATCCGTAGCGCGGCCCATGAGCTGATCTCTGCGCTGGACGAACATCTGGCAGAACTGCGCCAGCAGCGGGAAGCAGACCTTTCCGCTGCACAGGAGGCCGCATTTGCGCTGGACAATGGGAACGCCCTGTTCATCCAGACTTGTGATTCCGGCTATGACTATACACTGTATGATGCAGACAAAAAGGCTCTGGACGGCGGCCAGCTGGACGCACCCGGCCTGACCTTGAAAGATGCCGGAGAAGAAGCCCTTGCTCTGCTGGGGCAGACAGCCACAGTGTCGGAAGTCCTGTTGGGCGATAAGCTGACAGCGTTCCAAGAGGCAACCGAAAATGCCAATGAACTTTCTGCCCCGGTAGCAGAAAAGGCCGCTGTGCCAGATTTATCCGCAGAGCCTACGGTCACGATTCTGTGGAGCGAAAGCGACAAGCTGCAGGACGGCGAAATCATGCCGCTGTCCGTGGCGAATCGTGTTTTTGAAGAACTGGATACCACCCAGCACACGGAACGGGAAAAGAACGGTTACGATGGTGGCTGGTACGACAAGACCGCATTCCGCATTGATTTTACTCTGAACGGCCAGCTGGACAACTACGAGGGGCGGCAGGATTTTGGTGACGGGGACGGCTCTCTGATTCAGCACATCCAGAGCTACCACGAATACTACGCTAAAGACGAGAACTGGAAAAATTTTGTTCTGCACAACAAAGGCCCGGAAGCGTGGGAGCAGGACAAGGCAGAGCGGGAAATGGTGCTGACCGAGTTTATCCCGTACCTCAAACAGCATTGCAATCTTTCGGCCATGGAGCAGGCAGCCACCGCCGCTTTGCGGGAGGAACAGAACATTTCGCCGGAACAGGCTGCCTATTACAACACTGTTGTGGCCTATGTGCAGGACTGCCGCCCGCTGCTTAACCAAGGCCAGTATAACTTGCCGGAACCGCCCAAGCTGGCTGACTTTGACCAGAGCTTGCAGGATTACAAGGCACAGGTGCAGGCAGAGATCGCGCAGGAGGCGGCCGCTGCTGGAATGACAGTAGAGGAATACGCAGCGGCAGGCTTTGAAGCACCGCAGCAGGGCAGCTTTTCCATCTACCAGCTGCGCAATGAGGATTCCACCCGCGATTACCGTTTTGAGCCCTACGACCGCCTGCAGGCCGCTGGCCGAACCGTGGACAAGGCCAACTATACGGAAGTATACGCCGCGCCGCTGGCTGCGGGTACCACATTGGAGGACATCTACCGTACATTCAATGTGGACCATCCGGCAGATTTCAAGGGACACTCGCTGTCCGTTTCGGATGTGGTAGTGCTGCACCAGAACGGACAAAATACCGCTCACTACTGCGATAGTGTGGGCTTCCAGCAGGTGCCAGAGTTCTTGCGGGAAAACCCGCTGCGCACCGCAGAACTTTCCACCGAACAAAACGAAAACATGATTGACGGTGTGCTGAACAATGCGCCCTCTTTAGGTGAGTTGGAAGCCAAAGCAAAGGCCGGAGAACAAATTTCTCTGACGGACCTTGCCGCCGCAGTCAAGACCGAAGAAAAGGCGCCGAAAGCAAAAAAATCCCGAACGGCCAAACCGAAAAAGCCGTCCATCCGGGCACAGCTGGATGCCGCAAAAAAGGAGCAGAGCAAGCAAACGCAGCCACGAGAAAAGACAAAGGAATTGGAGGTCTGACCATGAATTTCAGCGTGGAAGAAGAAAATTTGATCTGTATATACCACACTTCTGACCGCCGCCGGACGATGGCGCGGATGCTGGCTGCCCTGTCGGATATGGACACCGAAATGCGGCGGTTGGCAAACAGTACTATTGCAAAGTTGGAGCGCATGACGGATGCTGACTTTGACGGACAGGGGTTCGATTTTGCGGGTGAGTGATACTGCCAGCTCGACAATGACACATTATTTTTAGCAAAAGTAATGTGTCATTGTCGGTACAGAAATAGCCGGACACGGTGGCCTTGTGGCTGCTGTGTCCGGCTATTTTTTAATTTAGAGTATAGTCAATGTATTCATCACTGCTTGCGAATTTCGATGCACATTCAGGGCACAATTTTTTATAATCATCAGGGTCAAAATCTGAAATGGCAATCTGTGTAATGTCTGCCGGCATCGGTTCTCCGCATTCATCACAATATATAGATTCGCTAAATTCGGTTCCACAAGAAAGGCATTCCCATGTTGCTGTTTCCGGCAAATAAACTACTGTTTTGCTTTCACACTTAGGACAAGGATATATCGGCATGCACAAATGCCCTTTTCTTCTTCCTATATCCCGCAATGCCTGAAAGCTATTCAAGCAAGAACGGTCTTGACTACACAAATCTTGATAATTGTCAAAATTAGCCCCACAAAATTTGCAGTGGATTTCAATGCCATCTCCTTTTGCAAGAAATTGTGTCCCGCAAATCGGACAATATGGCTTAAATTTCGTTTTTGCATCATAAATAATTATATATCGAATTGCTGTCTTTTGCTCAAACTCCTTTTGTATGTCACTTTTTCGAGCATTATACGCTTTCGTGTCTTCGTGTAAAAATGCTATGTCATCTGGACTAATGACTGAAAGATAGTCTTCAAAATTCAGATGCAGTACATCCAAGAGCAAATACTCTATTGCGGAAAATGATTTTGACAAAAGACTTTTATAAAAGACTCCATCTATTACACATTTATAATGTTGGACAGTATTGCGCGTTTGTCCAAGTTCGACTAGGTAGTCCTCATATTGCTTTAAGTCCACTCCGCATAGATTTTTCACTCGAAGTAACGCAAGCCGATAACCAACAGTTTGCCTGTCTGCTTCTCTATCTATGTTTCCAATCTTATCAATATCTTCATAGATAAGTGCCGGATGATTACGAACCAATATTTCTTTCAGCAATAATTCTGCGCAGTGACAAGTCAACAAAACCGAAAATTTGAATTGATCTGCGTTTTGTCCTTCATCCGCTTCTGTATAGTAAGAAATAGCTTCACGTAATGAATGTAATGCGTTTTCTACCAAATCAAATGTCATTGTCTTTTCTCCCTTAAATCTTGGCTTTAGGGGTTATTTTTCTTTTCCGGCAGTTCGGCGGCATCTTCTACAACGTCGGTCACAAGCTGCTGGAAGTCAAACGTATTTTTTTCTGTAATAACGGGCTTTCCAGTTTCTGCTTCAAGAGCCTGCCGTGCAATACCGGCTACCTTGCCGCCACGCTTGGCAACCTGCTTGTTTTCTTCAAAGGTCTGCGGCTTTGCAGTCTTGGAAATATCCGTAGTGGAGGCTTCGGCCAGCATCGTCAAAACAAGTTCCAAATCGGTCATGTTGTCCCGGAGATTTTCTTTTGTCAGACCTTTCAGCCGCTTGTACTGCCCCGTGGTCATGCCGGACCATGCGCGGGAGATTTCATCGGTCAGGATGGCGTACTCCTTGCCCTTTTGCACTCCGCGCTTCTTCCATTCGTCCGTTAGTTCGTTGCGGATGCGGATTGCCAAAAGCCGCTGGTGAATCCATTCTTCGGAGTAGCCTTTCTTCAAATAGGTATCAAGCGCACGGTCAATAGCTTGCTCCGGGTCGATGGTTTCTTCGATGCGTTCCTTGCCCACCATTGCCAGCCATGCCTTGAACGGTTCAGCCTTAGGGGACGGGATGGACTGGATTATACGCAGGAGCTGTTCAGTGTTGGCAACATCCGTTTTACGTTTTTTACCGTCTGGGGCCGTCATTTTCAAACCATTACAATTTGTAATGGTTTCATTTCCTTCGTCTTTAAGGCGCTTTTTTAGAACACGCCAATAGTTTTGTGGGTCTGCGCTGTCAGTCAGAACAGCAATCACATCAACGATTGCAAAATACCATTCTTCCTTTTCTGCATCCCATGCAGTACGGATTTTCTGATCTTCAAAAAGCTGGATGGAGCTATTGTCTTTCACTTCTGCCATAAAGGGTTCCTCGCTTTCGTTGTCTAATTCTATTTTACATGATTTCGGGTGGAAACGCCACCCAGTCTAAGCGTTTGCAGTTCAAAAATCCGAACAATATTTTGTGCAGATTTACCGTTCCTGCATCTGCTCTTTTCCCGGTGTTGTCCGCAGGATGCCGTCCACATTCTGCTTGATGATGCCGTATTCCTGCATCTGGCGTTTGGCTTCGGCGTACTGCCGCTGCAGTTGGTCTTTCTGCTCGGCCAGTTGCTTATACTCGGCTTTCAGGGTGTAGAGATCGGGCAGCTTTTGGAGGCCCTGGTTTTTCAGTGCCTTGGCCGCCGCTTCGTAGAGAATCAGGGTGCCTTCATGCTTGCGCCGGAACTGCTTTTTGTCAGCGGCCCGCTGGTATTCCTGAACCAATGGACGCAGTTCTTTACAGGTGGTAACATCCTTTATCAGCACGGCCATTTCTGCAAGCTGGCGTTCGACCGCTTTCAGCGCAGCGGCAGCCTCGGTGCTGGCGGCGGTGATCTCGGCCACCCGGCTTTCCAAATCTAGGTAGCTGTCTATTTCATGCTCCGTCAGAAAGTTCAGCGTCCGGGCAGCCTGTTTCAAGTTGTGGAGCTTTGCCCACTTCTCATACCCTGCGGACTGCTGGGCCTTGATGCTGTTTTCCAAATCAATCCGCAACGAAATTTTACGGGTTTCTTTGGGCTTCCGCTCCGCGAACCGACCTTTGATGCGTTCGATGATGGCTTCCTCGGAATAGGTTTCTCCCAGCGTTTTGCAGCGGGTGAACCGCTCCTGTCCGGGTGCGCGGAACGAAACGTACTTGTCCCGCTTGACCTCGTAGCCCTGCTCCTGCAGGAGCCGCAGAAAATCGTCAAAATCTTTGGCCTGCGGGACGGCTGCATCTATGGCAACTCTCAGCTTCGCCTTCCAGCTTGTGCCCTTGCGGTGTGCGTCCCACTCGGCATAGCTCTTGCCCCGGTCTTGGCCGGGCATTACCAAGGACAGGCCGTGTTCTATGCACAGACGGTCACTGGTGCGCCGGATGTAGGCATAACTCTGACGGTTGGAAACATACTTTCGCTGGTTCACCATGTCCACAGCACAGAAAATGATGTGGTTGTGGACGTGTCCCTTGTCAATGTGCGTGGTCAGCACATACGGGTATTTGCCTTGCAGGACTTCATCTGCAAGCTGCCGACCAATCTTGTGGGCCTGCTCCGGCGTGGTTTCTCCCGGCGCAAAGGACTGTATCAGGTGATGGGCCAGATTGTTGCCTTTCTGCATGGCTTGTGAGAGCAGCAGTTCAAATTCGATGTCTGCGGTTTCGTAGGCACAGGCAAAGGAGGACACCAGTATTTTTTCATTCGTCTTGACCGGATTCTCGATGTAGTCCAGTGCCTTTTTCAGCGTTGACTTGATAGGATGTATCTTTGTAACTGCCATATCTGTGCCAGCGCTCCTTTGATGTCCGCAATATCTTGTGTGTACAGCGGCCCCATGCTGTTCAGCCGCCGTGCGATCTGATTGACGTTGACGCCAATCTTCTGCAATTCGGCGGTCTGCGCCCGGATGTCGGTGGTGTCGATGTGGACAACATATCCGTCTATCAGCATCTTCCGGGCGTATGCAGAAAAATTCCGTGTGTGCAGCAGAGCCATCTTCTGCCGGATAAGTTCCCGTTCCTCCGGCGTCACTGGAACACGCAGAACAATTTTTCGGGTTCGGTTCGTCATAGTTTCACCTCGTTTCTTCGGGGTCTGGGGTACTCCCCAGCAAGCATTTTTGCCGGGAGTGGCTACACTCCCTATGCTTGCTACGTTACCTTTCCCCACTACTATGACACCACAACACCCCCGTTTTGCCCGCAAAATGCAAAAAAATAAGAGGACGCTTTTGCATCCTCTCAATGATCGTGCATGACAATCAGACACACACGGGCTCTTTTTCCTGTTCATGGATTCGTAAGGCACCGTCAATGGCACCTTCTACGATGGGTAAGTATTCTTCCGGGCAAAGCTGCAGCTTGTGGCTGACCCTCTGACGCTCCGCACTTTCTTCCCGCATGAGTTCCGGGTTGAAGTACCGCTCCACCGGCAGGCCGCAAATTTTTATCAACTGAATCACCACCGGCAGGCTGGGCAGCGTGCCTTCGTTTTCGATGTTCGCAAGATACCGGCTGTCACAATGTATCATGTCAGCCAGCGCACTGCGGGAAAGCTGTTTTGCCTTTCGAGCTGCCTTGACATCCGCTCCGAACGTTTCAAAGCCGGGACAGTCCTCAATTTTCGCCATTCTGCATCACCCATATACATTTTATAGTTCATGGACGATTGGCGAAATGATGCAAAGTGCGTTGCTGCTAAACTTTATTGTTCATAGTTTGAGCATTGTATTCTCTGGAAAATCGAAATATAATAGAATATGGAGGTGTGAGCATGAAAATCTTCATTATAGAAGATGAACCGGCAATCCGCGAGGAACTTGTTCAGCTTCTTCAAAAGTACGGCTACCAATGCGACAGCAGCGATGATTTTCACCACATTGTGCAAGCTGCTCTTTCATCAGGGGCTAACTTGATTCTCTTAGACATCAATCTGCCCTATCAGGATGGTTTCCAAGTATGCAGAGAAATCCGACAGAAATCCAATCTTCCTATCATTGTACTTACCAGCAGAAACAGCGATTTTGACGAGTTGATGAGCTTGAACATCGGCGCAGATGATTATATTGCAAAGCCGTACAATGCACAGATTCTTTTGGCGCGAATCCAAAAACTTCTGGCTCGGACCTATGAAGTACAGGACAACATCGTTCTCACGCACAAAGGCTTGACCTTAAATTTGCTCAAGGCGGAAATCAGCTATCAAGGGAACAAAAAAACACTTACCAAAAATGAACTTGGGATTTTGCGCCTGCTTATGGTGAATAAGGGCAACATTATTCCCCGTGACGCTATTATTGATGAACTCTGGCAGAGTGAACAATTTATAGACGAAAACACATTGAATGTCAACATCGTTCGGTTACGGAAAGCACTGACCGAAATCGGTCTGCCGGACTATCTGGAAACGAAACGTGGTTTAGGGTATTGCGTATGAAGTTATCCGAGTATCTGCTTGACCGTATCTTTTCCCTGATTTGTATGCTGGTGGCTGCACTCGTGCTGCTTGCGCTCCTCTGGCTGATTGAAACACCTGCTGTGTTTATTCTGTTTGCCGAGGTGATTTTACTTGCAGCGTACAGTACAGCGCTGCTGTATGACTTTTTTCGCAAGCAGAGTTTTTATAATCTGCTTCAAAAAATGACAGAGCAGCTGGACATAAAAACACTTTTAGGTGAGTTAATGGTACCGCCTCATTTTTTAGAGGGGCAGATTTTGGTGGACGTTCTGCGGTGCTGCAACAAATACCAGAACGACCAGCTTGCCTGTGCAGAACAGGAGAACCGTGAATATCGGGAATACCTTGATTCATGGGTGCATGAAATCAAAACGCCTATCACCTCTGCCCGGCTGATCGTTGAAAATGAAAAGAATCCCACCACACTGCGAATTGACGATGAACTGCGGAAAATTGATGCTTATGTGGAGCAGGTGCTATATTACGCCCGCAGTACCGATGTGGAAAAGGACTTTAAGGTGGAGAAAATCACCTTGCAGGCATTGGTGTACGCTGCGCTAAAAACGTACTCAAAGCCGTTGATTCAGGTCGGTGGAAAGCCGGTTCTAAAGGAACTGGATATTCCCGTGGCCGCAGACAGCAAGAGCTGCACCTTTGTGATCGGACAGATTCTTTCCAACGCTATCAAGTATCGGAAAGATAATTTACAAGTTGAATTTTCAGCCAGAGCAGAGAAAAACACGGTATCTCTTTTCATTTCCGATAATGGCATTGGTATTTCTGCTGCTGACTTGCCGCGCGTGTTCGACAAAGGCTTTACTGGTGAAAACGGCCGCCGTTATTCCAAATCAACCGGCATTGGTTTGTACTTGAGCCAAAGGCTATGTCGAAAAATGAATATCTCACTTTCTATTTCCAGCGTTCCGGGACAGGGAACGACTGTGACGATGGTTTTTCCTACGGAAAGCTATTTGCAGGCGGCGGGGCTGTAAAGCCTCGCTTTTTTCAACCTTACATTTTGGTAATACAAATGTAATCCAATTTAATGGCATCGGAAAATTCCTTGTGGTAGAGTAAAAGCACAAAAGCAAAGCGCTTTTGAGAAAGGAGCCTGACCTATGGGCGATACGATCTTACGGGTGGATGACATCCAAAAATTTTACGGTAACAAAGGCAACCTGACAAAAGCCATCGACCACATCTCTTTTTCTGTTCGCAAAGGAGAATTTCTCGGCATCATGGGTGCTTCCGGCTCTGGCAAAACCACCTTGCTGAACTGCATTTCCACGATTGATACCGTCACCAGCGGTCATATCTATGTAGAAGAAAAGGACATTACGGCGCTTCACGGGTCACAGCTTGCAGACTTTCGAGGAAAAAAGCTGGGGTTTATTTTCCAGAATTTCAATCTTCTGGACACCTTGACCGCCTATGAAAATATCTCTCTGGCCCTTTCCATCGCAGGTGCCAAACCCAGTGAAATAGAGCAGCGTATTCCACAGATTGCCCAAGCGCTGAACATTCAGGATGTATTGGGTAAATATCCCTATCAGATGTCCGGCGGTCAGCAGCAGAGAGTAGCTGCTGCAAGAGCGATGGTGACAAATCCCGCCATCGTACTGGCAGATGAGCCGACCGGCGCACTGGATTCCAACTCTTCCCGAATGCTGTTGACAATGTTGACCGAATTGAATGAACGGCTTTCAGCAACGATTCTCATGGTAACGCATGACGCTTTTTCCGCCAGCTATTGCAATCGCATTTTGTTTATCAAAGATGGGCAGGTGTTCAACGAACTGCATCGTGGGACGGATACGCGCAAAGAATTTTTCACAAAAATTAAGGAATTAGGCGTGTATATGATGCTCGGCATGAAAAAAGGGCGTATTTCCCGGTTGTTTGCAGGCGAAACGCTTTGTGTTGGCATCATTGCGCTGGGCACAGGATTGCTTTTGGGCTTTTTCTTTTCGCAAGGGTTTTCTTTGATTGCATTGCGGCTTTTTGCAATCAATCTTGAAAAGTTTCGGATCGTGTTTTCAGCCGGAGCGCTTCGCCAGACCGTGTTGTGTTTCACAATCATCTTTTTTATCGTCATGCTTTTCAATATTCGGTCTGTCACCAATGTTAAATTGATTGACCTATTGACGGACGGCAGAAAAAACGAAAGTATGCAGAATGAAAACCGCATCTTGCCGGTTTGTCTGTTCCTGCTCTCGCTGCTTTGCATCGGAATTTCTGCCGCGCTGTTCAACAGAAACGGGGTTCTGCCATCGCATGAAAATAATCTGTTCCAGTTGGCAGCGGCGGCATTGGTCGCGGGAACTTTTCTGCTGTTCTACTCGCTGTCAGCCGTTTTCATGCAAGCAGCAAGTGCAAGGAAATGCTTTTACATGAAAGGTCTGAATACGTTCCTTGTCCGTCAGATTGGCAGTAAAATCCGAACCAATTATCTTGTGGTAACGGTTGTATGCGGATTGCTGACCATCACGATCTGCGCCGTGTCGATTGGCGCAAGCACAGCGCTTGCTATGAACAAAATGTCCCAATCTGCAACGCCCTATGATTTGAATGTGCTTTCCAATGTTTCTGTTGATGGGGACAGCGATATTGCTGCCTATCTCGCTGCACACGATATTACCATAAGCAACTACGCCAAAGCTACAGAGCAAATCAGTGTTTACGAGGCCGATATGACCTACTCTGAACTATTTGAAGGACAGAAAGTCAAATTTTGGCCGATTGATGAAAAAGTTCCTGACAGCAAGGTTTCCGTAATCTCCATTTCGGACTTGAATCGTGCCTTAGCCATGCAGAACAAAGCACCCATCACGCTGAACGATGGCCAATACCTGTTGAACTGCAACTACAATGGAACGTATCGGTATGTTGCTGCTGCATTGCAGAGCCACCCGGAAATCACGGTTGGCGGGGCGACTTTACAGCGTGCAGAAGATAACGTTTTGCAGGAAACATACGTTATGACTTCGGTTGGTAATAATGACCGCGGCACCTTGATCGTTCCCGATTTCGTCACCGCTTCTCTTGAAAAAGACGTAAATGCGCTTTTGGTGCAATATGAGCCTAATGCAGATTCCAATGAAATTTTGCAAAAGATGATTCCGATTGGATTGGATAGTACACACGGCTATCGGTATGCCGAAAAGAACATGATGTATGAGACGTTCTACGGCCTTGATGCCTTGGTGAGCTTCCTTTGCTGCTATATCGGGTTGGTCTTTTTGCTGATTTGCGCCGCACTTCTGGCGTTAAAACAGCTTACCGAAACGACCGACAATGTGTATCGTTATGGCTTGCTGCAAAAGCTGGGTGCAGGACACAGACAAATCAATCATACGCTTTTTGTGCAGACAGTCGTGTTCTTTGCCATTCCGCTAGTCGTCGCTGGCGTGTATTCTGCTTTCCTGATTGGCAAAGCAATGGCTGTGGTGGAAGAATTTATGAACATCCATATCGCAACCAATATCGGACTGACAATCGTTCTTTTTCTGCTTGTCTACGGAAGTTATTTCCTTGCAACGTATCTTTCCTGTAAACGTATTGTCACAGAACAGCGAGACTTGGAGGTCTAAAGTTGCCCGAAAATGTAAACCGGAATGCCGTATTGCAAAGCATCACCGACACATGGCTCCCTTTAATTGGTATGGTCGCCGCAATTATTTTAGTTGCCATAATCGTCCATGTAGCACAAAAGAATAAAAAGTAAAAACACCTGCCGCACGACGGCAAAAGAAAAAAAGCCGTCGTATAGCAGACATATCCGCGCGCCCATTTTGAACCGGCGGCTTTTGAGAAAATCAAGGCCGCCGGTTCTTTTTGCGTATCAGAGCGTTTCATCGTCCGTATGGCGGCCATAGGAGGATGCCGTCATGTACTTGATATTCTATCAGCCGCCCAGTTTTGAACTGTCAAAAAAAGCCTTGCTCCCGCACAGGGTCAGCAGGGCTTTTACTATGTACTATACGATGTAGCTACTGCGCGTTTCGTGCTTTCATTATGCTCGGTTGGCCGTTTTCGGTCTGCTGGGCTTTTCTATTGCCGCCTGAAAAGCTGCCTGTTTCAAAAATATTTTTGGAAATTTTCAAAAAAGCGGGCAGAATCGGGTGTTTCAGGTGTCATATTAGCGGAAAGGGAAAAATCCACCCGACATCCCCACGGAAAGGGGGTGAGAAGATGGAAGCTATCCCTCGCAACGATGGCGAACAGTACCGATTCGATGCGTTCTGCAAAGCGGTGCTGCGAAATGAGGCCCGGAACTATCACCGAAATAAGAAACGTCTGCTTGACCGTGAAAAGTCATTCAGCGTTCTTTCGTTGGAAGAACTGGGGCAGCTCACGAGTGTAGACCATTATCCAAGTGAAGAATTTGTATTTTCATCCTACGGCTGTGATCTGCACATCGACAATGAACTTGTTGCCAATGCGTTTGCCGCTCTGCCAAAGCAAGAACAAAGCATTCTGATTCTGTTTTGCGTTCTGGAACTGGGCGATGGCAAGATTGGCGACCTCATGGGAATGTCCCGGAGTGCTGTACAGCGCCACCGGACAAAAACGCTGAACGAGCTGCAAAAAAAGCTAAAGGCGCACTTGCCGGAGGGAGGTTAGGCGTAAATGAACTCCTATGAACACACAAGCAGAGAGCTTTTACCGCTCTCGGTGATTCGCTCCGCCTGCGCTGGGGACACCGATGCAGTTGAACAGGTTTTGCGACATTACAGAGGTTATATCAACAAGCTCTGTACAGGCATTCTCTACGACAAGCACGGTCAGCCTCATGTGTGCATAGACGAGTACATGAAACGCCATCTGGAAATCAAACTGATTTCTTCTATTGTAACCAAAGCCGAAACGAGCTGACCCTTTCCACGTTTCGGGACAGCACCTTGAAAAATATGCCCGCAGGACAATGGCGGTGCATCATAGGGCAAACGGATACGTTGCTGTCTGTATCGAGCCGGACGGCGGGTGCGCCACGATGCTTTTCTCTGAAAAGCGGAGCGATCTCCACCCCGCCGCAATGCAAGTGCGGCTGCTTGCGGGCCATGACATACAGACAGGCTGATACTCCCTTACCGTCAAAGTCCGAGCGTTCAGAGCGTCGCAGGCAATGAGTAGGGCTGCATGAGGAATGCAGGGGTGAGATTCCCGTGGGTTGCTGCCAGCAGCCATCCGTTGGCTCATTTTTTGATTTTTAAGAAAGGGGATTTTTACGATGCAAGCGAAAAAGACAAACCCGGAAAAAACAAAAAATCCAGAGATGCTTACTCTGGATTCGACTTATCGTATTGGCAATCGCTCCTTTATCGTTGAGCCGGTGTTCAAAGAAGAAAGTTCCCAGACCTTAGGAGAAGTTCTTCTCCGGCTGATGAAATCCGAAAGCGAAAAATTATAATGACCTTTCGGGAGGCAGCGGACAGAGAAAGCGGATTGTGTTATAATATAGGTGTACAAGTGAATTTGCTATTCGACTGTCCCAAGAAAGGAGCGAGTATGAAACAGTCGAGTAACAAGAAATCCCGTGAAGCAACCGCTTTTCTCTATGAGCGTCTTTCCCGTGATGATAATTTGGAGGGCGAGAGTTACAGCATCGGCAACCAAAAGAAGCTGCTCACCAAAGTTGCAAAGGAAAAAGGCTATACCAATCTGGTTCACTTTCTGGATGATGGCATTTCCGGCGTGACCATGAACCGTCCCGGTTTCGTTGAAATGATGCAGCAGCTCGAACAAGGGAAAGCCTCCGCTGTGTTCGTCAAAGACCTTTCCCGTTTGGGCCGAAACTATATTGAGGTCGGACGGCTGACAGAAGAATTTTTCCCAGACCATGACATCCGACTTGTTGCCGTTTCGGACAACATCGACACGGCCGAGGGAGAAAACGAACTGGCACCCATCCGAAACCTGTTCAATGAGTGGTATGCCCGCGACATCAGCAAGAAACGCCGTATCAGTAATAAAATCAAAGGCAACTCCGGCGAACCGATGGGACTTCCTCCCTATGGGTATATCAAGGACCCGAACAATCCCAAGCATTGGGTCATTGATGAAGAAGCTGCACAAGTTGTCCGGCGCATTTTTGATATGACGTTGGAGGGCTTTGGCACGGAACAGATTGCCACCCAGTTTGAAAAGGAAGGCATCCTGACGCCGCAGGCCTACTGGATTCAGAAAGGCATCGGCCGTCCCGGAAAGACCAAGACGCGCCCCGTCACCAAGTGGAATGGCTCCACGATTACCCATCTTCTGTACCAGCAGGAGTATTGTGGTGATGTTCTGAACTTCAAAACCTACTCCAAGTCCTACAAGAATAAGAAGCGGATTCATAACGACCCGGAAAATTGGGTAGTGTTCCAAAATGTTCACGAGCCAATTATTGAGCGAGCCGTGTTTGAACAGGTACAGCAGAAACGCGGAAAAATGCGCAAACGCCGTACCAGCAACGGAGAACACAATATGTTCTCTGGCTTGCTCGTCTGCGCAGACTGCGGCTGCAATCTGCATTTCCACTTCAATCAGGGCAACCCGGAAATCAAGTATTTCAACTGTTCCAACTACAAGGGCAACCGTGGCACCTGCCAATCCACCCACTACATCAGGGTAGACTTTCTGGAAGAAGTGGTGCTGGGCGAGATTCGGCGGCTGACCAAGTTTGCCAGCCTCTATGAGGACGACTTTTTGAAGGCTGTTATCGGGCACTCCCAGCAGGCAGACGAAGCCGACCGCAAGCTGAAAGAGAAAGAGTTGAAAGCACTCCTTGCCCGTGATGAAGAACTGGACGGCCTCTTTGAGCGCATCTATGAGGACAATGTTTCCGGCAAGATCTCTGATGAACGCTTTTCCAGAATGTCCCGGAGATATGAGGACGAGCAAAAGGAGCTGACCGAGGAAATCAAACAGCTCCGCTCCGAAATCGAAAAGCAGAGCAGCCGTACTATGACAACGGATATGTTCATCAGTCTGGTTCGCAAGTACACCAGAGCAAAAAAGCTGACACCCCGGATGCTGAATGAACTGGTGGAAAAAATCGAAGTGTTCAATGCAGAAAAGGTCAATGGTGTATGGGAGCAGCGGCTCCGCATTCACTACAACTGTGTGGGCACCATCGAGATTCCAAGCGCACTTCCTTTGCCGACACCCGATGTATCGGTGAATACAAGAAAAGGCGTAGTTGTGAACTACGCCCCCTGTGATGTCGCTATTTAGCAAATAAAAAATGACGAATGTTCTTTGACAGCTAAATGCTGTAAGAACATTCGTCATGGTGCGGATAAGAGGACTTGAACCTCCACCGAGTTGCCCCGATTAGAACCTGAATCTAACGCGTCTGCCAATTCCGCCATATCCGCATATTCTGTTTTGTTCGTGGGCCGTTCGGCTCGGAACGTTAGTTATTATACCATGGAATCTGGAATTGTCAAGCACAATTTCGAAAAAAGTTGTACTTTTCGGCAGAAAGCG
The DNA here is from genome assembly GCF_017377535.1 of Faecalibacterium sp. Marseille-Q4137. NCBI lineage: Bacteria > Bacillati > Bacillota > Clostridia > Eubacteriales > Oscillospiraceae > Faecalibacterium > Faecalibacterium sp. Marseille-Q4137. The sequence goes on along the minus strand of NZ_JAFREK010000005.1, from coordinate 105,123 downwards.
GAAAAGCAACGGAAATACGTGTTAAAATGGGCCGGAAAAGCAAAAAATCAGACCGGAAACCTTTCGGCTTCCGGTCTGATTCCTAGCAGGGTGCCTTGTGGGACTCGAACCCACGGTCTCCAGATCCACAATCTGGCGCGTTAACCGACTACGCTAAAGGCACCACATAATATGCGCCCGAAGGGACTCGAACCCCCGGCCCACTGCTTAGAAGGCAGTTGCTCTATCCACCTGAGCTACGGGCGCACGTTGTTATCCCATGGGGTACTTATCTGGCGGCAGTGTGCGTTCGGCACACGCTGCGAGAAGTATAATACCATACGCATAGGCTTCTGTCAAGCGGAATTTCAAATTTTTTTGGATTTTCCGGCGCAGGGGGAATTTTGGGGTCACAGCAGGTACATTCCGGCGGCCCCAAGGGCAAAGCCGAGCAGAGCACCGGCGGCCACATCCCGGACAAAGTGCGCCCCGGCAAGCACCCGCAGGGCGCAGATGAGCAGGGCCACCACCACCATGCAGGCCCCGGCGGCGGGGTAGAAGTAGCACCACACAGCGGCCAGCACGGCGGCGCTCAGGGCGTGGCGGGAGGGGAAGGACTTGCCGTGGGTCTCCTTGGGCACCAGCGGCGTGAAGCCGGGCTGCTCATACGGGCGGGGAAAGTTCAGCCTGGCCCGCAGGAGCGTGCCGCCCAGAAAGACGAAGGCCGGCACAAAGACTGCCCGGGCGATGAGCTGCATAAAATCCAGAGCGGCGGCGCGGTTTGCGGAGAGCAGCCGGAACCACCGCACATTCAGCAGCACCAGCAGCAAAGGGTAGCAGGCAAAGGGCACGGCAGGCAGCCAGCGGTTCAGGGCGATCACCAGCTTTTTCAGGGCGGGGCGGGCCTCCAGCCAGCGCAGCAGGGCCTGGTAGCGTTCCGGGGTCATGGTATCCCTCCCTCAAAAACAGGTGTCCAGATAGTTTTCAACATCAAACGGCTCGGGTGTGGAATCTTTGCGCAGGTAGAGCGGGTGATGGGGGTGGCCCTTTTTGCTCCGCTTGCCAAAGGTGACCCACGGGATGTCCCGCTCTCTTGTCAGGGCCACCATCTCCCGCATCAGGCCGGGCAGGTAGTCCCGTTTTTCGATCAGGGTGCCCCATGCGGCCCACATGGTGGGCTCGGTCTCGGCCAGAACGGCCCGCAGCCAGCGCAGGTTCTCGTCGCAGAGGGCGCGGTCCGGCACCCGGTCCATGTCGTTGGGGTCGGTGGCGCGCTGGGGATATACGTTGAACATGATCCAGCTGTCAAAGCCGTTGGCGTTGGCCAGCCGCTCCACACTCTTTAAGGTGGGGTCCAGCGCGCCGGGCTGGGCGGTGCTGGGGTTGATGCCGATGCACACCAGCGGGTGCCTGCCCACCCGGCCCAGCACATAGCGGTAGGGCAGGTAGGTGTGGGGCTCGTAGTACCAGATGCCGCCGGGGTATTCCCCCGCTTCCAGGCGGGGCAGCTGTTCAGTCTGCATGAAAATGTACCTCACAAATATGGTTTCCTATTTATCGTACCTGAAAAATTTCTGTAAATCAACACCTTTGCCGGAGAAAGTCTCCCATAAATCCGAATTTCATGTTATACTGTCCTTAGACCTGTGCCGCATACCCGGCGGCACGGGCCGGGAAAGGAAAACAGGAGCCATTGAAGAAGGGAGTTCTGCTATGGCCATGCTAGAAGATTATAGAAGCGCCCTGCGCGCGGGCCAGCGTGCCTACCGTGCCTGTGTGGCGCGCGGCCAGTCGCCGTACCTTGCGGTGCTGGATGATATCCTGAACGGGGTGAACATCGTCGCCCAGGAACCGCTGGGGCTGGTGGATATCCCCGCCGAGAGCATTGTGGGCACCAAGACCAGCGGGCGGCACACGGCCTTTGCGGCCAACTTTATGCCCCTGCTGGAAGAGGACACCGAGTTTGCCATCAAGTGGTCGAATCTCTGCGAGGCCCATCTGGAGGAGGGCATCCACACCCCCATCATTGCCTACGAATACCTGAACAAGTTCTATGTGCAGGAGGGCAACAAGCGGGTGTCTGTCCTCAAATACTACGAGGCGGTCACCATTCCGGGCACGGTCACCCGGCTTGTTCCGGCCCGGAACGACACGCTGGAAAACAAGATCTACTACGAGTTTCTTGATTTTTATAAGCTGAGCAAGATCAACAATGTCCGGTTCTCCCGGCTGGGCGGCTATGCAAAGCTGCAGACGCTGGTCTGCAAGGCCGCCAGCGAGGTATGGTCGGATGACGACCGGCTGAACTTCTCGGCCCTGTATACCATGTTCAGCCAGCAGTTCTATGCGCTGGGCGGCTCCGCCCTGGGGCTGACCCCGGGCGACGCGCTGCTGGTGTACCTCTCGGTCTACCGGTATTCGGATGCCTGCCAGTCCACCCCCAGCCAGGTGCGGGAAAACCTGGCCAAGCTGTGGGATGAGATCAAGATCCTGACGGAGCCCCACGCCGTGGAGCTTTCGTTGGAGCCAAAGCCCGGCAGTGAGCCACTGCTGAACAAGCTGAACATCTTCAGCAAGCCCAGCCAGCTCAAGGTGGTGTTCCTGCACGAGTACGATGCCAAGAACAGCGCCTGGGTGCGGGGCCACGAAAAGGGGATCGAGGCCCTGAAAAAGGCATTCCCGGACCGGCTCGTCATCACCAACCGGGAAAATGTCTCCCCCGAGGTGGACGCGGAGCAGATCATGGAAGAAGTAGCCCACGACAACGCGGACGTGGTGTTCACCACCAGTATCCGGATGCGGCCCGCCTGCCTCAAGGTAGCGGCCCAGCACCCCAAAACCCGGTTCCTGAACTGCTGCCTGAACGCGCCCCATCCGCTGGTGCGCACCTATTACCCCCGCACCTATGAGGCCAACTACCTGCTGGGAATGCTGGCGGGTATCCTGAATCTGACCGACCGGGTGGGCTATGTGGCGGCCAACCCCGTTTACGGTGTGCCTGCGGCCGTCAACGCCTTTGCCCGGGGCCTGCGCACCGTGCGGCCCAACAGCCATATCCTGCTGCGCTGGGCCTGCCTGCAGGAGCCGGGGAAACCGCTGGATTTCTCCGACTGCCCGGATATCGAGCTGTTCTACGCCTGCAGCCCCTTTGAGCCCACCGGCAGCGCCAGGGAATACGGCCTGTGCCGCCGGATGCCGGATGGCAGCATCCAGCCGGTGGCACTGCCGGTCTGGAAGTGGGAAGTGTTCTATATCGGCATCATCCGCTCCATCTTCGAGGGCACCTGGGACAGCGGTTCCAGCGGCAAGGCCATCAACTACTGGTGGGGCTTCCGCAGTGACGCGGAGCGTCTGGATTACTACGAGACCCTGCCCAAGGGCACGCAGCAGCTGCTCGATCTGCTGGAAAAGAACCTTGCGGCCAACGAGTTCCCCATCTTCCCGGCGGGCATCTTTGCGCAGGGGCATATCCCCAAGGCACCCACCGCAGACACCTACACCCCCAAGGAACTGATGGAGATGGACTGGCTGGGCGAGTGCGTGGAGGGCAGCCTGCCCCGGTACGATCAGCTGGATGTCAGAACGCTGGGCCTGCTGGAGATCAACGGCCTGAGCAGCCTGAAAGAGACGACGCTGTAAAAAGCTCAACAGAACGGAGTGTTGCGGACGTGAAGATACTTGCAATTTCCGATACCCCCTCCAAGGCACTGTGGGACTATTGCACCCGGGAACGCCTGGCTGGGGTCGATCTGATCCTCTCCTGCGGGGATCTGCCCAAAAAATACCTCGAATATATAACAAATTTTACAGCGGCCCCCATTTTGTATGTCCATGGCAACCACGATGGCTCCTACCGCACAGAGGGCGAGCCGGGCGGCTGCATCTGTGTGGACGATCAGGTGTATGTCTGGAAAGGGCTGCGCATCATGGGGCTGGGCGGCAGCATCCGCTACAACAGTGAGGAGACCTTCCAGTATACGGAGCGGGAAATGCGCCGCCGGATGCGGCGGCTCTGGTTCAAGGCCCACCGGGCGGGCGGCATCGACCTGCTGCTGACCCATTCCCCGGCGGCCGGCCTGAACGATGGCAATGACCGGGCCCATAAGGGCTTTGCCTGCTTCAACGACCTGCTGGAGGAGTACCAGCCCAAGTGGTTCGTGCACGGGCATGTCCACCTGAGCTATAATGCCAATCTGCCCCGGGTGTGCACCCACGGCCAGACCACGGTCATCAATGCAACGGAGCGCTATACGTTTGAGATCCCAGACCCGGACCCGGTGGCCCGGAAGCGCTTTTTCTGGAATGACCCGGCATTTCCCACCAAAAACTGAAAAAGGAGAAACACCCAATGGAACAAAATGAGAAGCTGCGGGCGCTGGAGACCCTGCAGAAGAAGCTGTACGCCTACAACTGCGCCTCCAACAGCCTGTATCTGGACGCTGTGACCGTGGCCCCCAAGAACACGGCCGAGGGCCGGGGTGTGGCTCTGAGCATTCTGGCCGGTGAACTGCAGAAGCTGATGACCGCCCCCGAGACCCTTGCACTGGTGGAGGAGCTCTATGCCCGGCGGGAGACGCTGGACACCCTCCACCGCCGCGAGGTGGAGGAGCTGCGCCGCAGCTGCCGGCAGCTCACCCGCATCCCCGCCGAGGAGTATATGGCATACAGCGAGCTGACCAACCGCGCCAGTGATGTCTGGCACAAGGCCAAGGAAGAAAACGACTTTGCCTCCTTCTGCCCCATCCTGCAGGAGCTGGTGGAGTATAACCGGAAGTTCGCGGGCTATTATGATGCGGAAAAAGCGCCCTACGATGCCCTGCTGAACGAGTATGAGCGGGGCGTGGACACCCAACAGCTGGACGTGTTCTTTGACACCCTGCGCAAGGGTCTGGTGCCCCTCATCCGGGCCATCGGCGAGAAGCCCCAGATCGATGACAGCTTCCTGCATCTGGAATATCCGGTCGAGCAGCAGAAGGCGTTTGCGGACTATCTCATGGAGGTCATGGGCCTTGACCGCGGCCACTGCGGCCTGGGAGAAACCGAACACCCCTTTACGCTGGAGTTCAACAACAAGGATGTCCGCATCACCACCAACTACGACCTGCACAATGTGGCCTCCTCGATGTACTCCGTTCTCCACGAGGGCGGCCATGCCCTGTATGAGCTGGGCATCCGGGATGACCTGCAGTACACCTGCCTGACCGGCGGTGTGTCCATGGGCGTGCACGAGAGCCAGTCCCGCTTCTACGAGAACCTCATCGGCCGTTCCCGCGCCTTTATCGGGGCCATCTATCCCAAGGTGCAGGAATTCTTCCCCGCACAGCTGGGACATGTGACTGCGGAGCAGTTCTACCGCGCCGTGAACAAGGTGGAGCCCAGCCTCATCCGCACCGAGTCCGATGAGCTGACCTACTGCCTGCACGTCATGGTTCGGTACGAGATCGAGAAGCAGCTCATTGCGGGCACCCTGACGGCAAAGGAGGTCCCTGCCGCGTGGGCAGAGCTGTACAAGGAGTATCTGGGCGTGGAGGTTCCCAATGACCGCGAGGGCTGTCTGCAGGACAGCCACTGGTCGGGCGGCTCCTTCGGCTACTTCCCGTCTTACGCTCTGGGCAATGCCTACGGTGCCCAGATGTTCCACAATATGGAGCAGGAATTCGATGTGTACGGCGGTGTGGCCCACGGGGATCTCTCCGCCGTCACCGGCTGGCTGCGGGAAAAGGTGCACCAGTACGGCCACCTGCTGGAGCCTGCCGAGGTCGTCAGAAATGCCTGCGGCACCTTTGATGCGCACTACTATCTGGATTATTTGACCAAAAAGTATACGGAACTGTACAACCTGTAATTGACCCGCACAAAACAAAGCCCTCCCGGCCAATCGACCGAGAGGGCTTTGTTGTATATGCTGTTGCAAAGGGCGGCGGGAAGCTTTCCCGCGCAAGTGAAACGGGCCATTCCATCGCCCGCCCTATTGCCTGCGGCAACAGGGTCCCACCCCAGCGGACACTTGCTTTGGGAAACTTCCCGCCGCCCGCCCATTACTGCTGTGCGAAGATCTTTACTTCATCCTTGTCCATAAAGGCGGCACCGGCGAAACCAGAAGCCTCCAGCTGGCCCAGCTGCTTGCCCAGCTTCTTGGCCTGAGGCAGAACGGTGACATTGTAGGTGTCGCGCAGCTGTGCGGCCTTGGCCAGCACGGCGGGGAAGTCCACATCGCTGTTGTAGAGCAGGGCAATCTTCTGCTTGGCACCGGGGATCTGGTAACCCTGCTCCAGCAGGATGCCGCAGACGCGCTCGAAGCCGATGGAGAAGCCCACGGCGGGCACCTTGGTGCCCAGGAACTTGCCGATCATGTTGTCGTAGCGGCCGCCGCCAGCCACTGCACCGCTGAACTGCGGGCAGGTGATCTCAAACACCATGCCGGTGTAGTAGCCCTGGCCGCGCACCAGGCTGGGGCAGTAGGCCACATCGAAGCGGCCGTTAGCCATGGCCTTTGCGGTGGCCAGCACATACTTCAGGTCATCGGCAATGGCGGGGTCGGCACAGCGGGAAGCTACGGACTCCAGTGTCACATCACCGGCGGCAATGAAATCGGCCAGCGCGTTGATGGCAGCTTCGGGCAGCTGCTTCTCGGTCAGCTCGGCCTTCACGCCCTCGGCACCGATCTTATCCATCTTGTCAAAGGTGATGCAGACAGAGTCCAGCGTGTCGGCGGCAAAGCCCATGCTCTCCAGCATTCCGCGCAGGATGCGGCGGTCATTGATGTTCACGGTGAAGCCGGTAAAGCCGATGCCCAGCAGGGCACGGGCGGTCACATCGATCAGCTCCACCTCGGCATTGGGGCTCTCGTCGCCCAGAATGTCGATGTCGCACTGGACAAACTCGCGCAGGCGGCCCTTCTGGGGGCGCTCGGCGCGGAACACGCGGTCGGTCTGGATGACCTTGAAGGGGTGGGGGAGCTTGTCCTTGTTGGCAGCGTAGAAACGGCTCAGGGGCAGGGTCAGATCATAGCGCAGGCCCATGTCGGAGAGCTGCTTGGGGTCGCCGGATCCCAGGGCGCTGGTCAGCTTGTCTCCACGCTTCATCACCTTGAAGATCAGGTTCAGGTTGTCGCCGCCATCGGATTTGTCCAGGTTCTCCATATCCTCCAGCATGGGGGTGGAGATGCGCTCAAAGCCGGAAGCACGGTAGGTCTCCAGGATCTTGCCCTGGATGTAGTCGCGCAGGGTCTGCTCAGCGGGCAGCAGGTCGCGCATACCCTTCAATGCCTGTGATTTCATAGTTGGTTCCTCTTTCTCAGCATCCTCACCCTCTCAGTCTCGCATTCGCTCGACAGCTCTCCCAAAGGGAGAGCCAAGGGCAATCCCAGATGAGGCCTTTCAAAGAACCGCCAGAGCCTCCCCCTTTGGGGGAGGTGGCAGTGCGTCAGCACTGACGGAGAGGGTGAAGTTATTTTAATTTGAACATCTTTAATTATAAAGAATCATGCCGTTTTGTCAATGAAAAAGGGCACACTGACAGAACGAGGTGATAAAACAGATGAAGCAGTTTACAGCGCGCCACCCCTGGGCGATCCTGGCGGCGGGGGCGGCCATTCAGATCCTGACGGGCCTGCCTGCGGCGTGGGGCGTGTTCCAGCAGCCGGTGATGGACGAGTTCAGCCTGACCGAGGACGGTGCGGGCTATGCGTTCGGCATCCTGATCGCAGCGTTCGGGGTGGGATGCGTCATCGGTGGTTTTTTGCAGGATAAAAAAGGCCCGCGCTGCGCGGCGCTGTGGGGCACCGGCCTGCTCTGCGGCGGGTTCTTTGCGGCGGCCCTCCTGCCCGGGGAGAAGGGGGTATGGTTTTGGGCAGTGTTCAGCATTCCGGCGGGGTTGGGCACGGCGTTTCTCTACCCGTCCATCCAGTCCTGCGCCCAGAAATGGTACGCCGGGCGCAAGGGCCTTGCCACGGGGGTCATTGGCGGCGCGGTGGGCCTGAGCGGTGCGTTCCTGACCGGATTCGTCCGCACGGCACTGAAGGGCTTTGGCCCGGTGCAGGGGATCCGGGGGGCGTTCTGGGCGCTGGGGGCACTCACACTGCCAATCTGCCTGGTGGGCAGTGCCCTGCTCACCGACCCGCCTCCGGCAAAGCAGAAACCCGAGGAGCAGGGCAGGGGAAAGGGCACCCCGGCCCTCGACCTTGCCCCGCTGCAGATGCTCAGAACAAAGCAGTACTGGCTCTGTGCCGGAGCGGTCTGCTTTTCCACCCCGGCGGTGCTGCTGTTCAGCCCCATCATCTTAAAGCTGGGCATGGAGCGGGGCCTGGACGAGGGCGCTGCCCTGTGGAGTGTGGTGCTGGGCAGCGTGGGCAGCGCGGCGGGCCGCTTGCTGATGCCCCTGCTCAGCGACCGGATCGGCCGCCGCCCCACTGACCTGATCCTGTTCGGCGTGTCGCTGGGGCTTTCAGCGGCCTTCCTGTTCGCGCAGGGGTGGCTCGTTGTGGCTGTGTACGCAGGGCTCACCTTCTGTTATTCGGCGCTGGCGGCGGTGCTGCCTTCCCTCTCCACCGACCTGTTCGGCCTGCCCCACGCCGGGGTGAACTACGGCTTTCTGGCGCTGGGGCAGAGCGTGGGCAGCCTTGCCTTCCCCTTTGCGGCGAACCTCTGGGGTCTTGCCACCGGGCGGCACTGGCTGGCCATGGCAGGCGCGGCGGCGGGCTTTGTGTGCATCTGGGCGCTCCGGCCTGTCAGGGCCCAACAGCCGCCCAGAAAAAACTGAACCGGACAGCGCAAGATATTCCTTTTGACAAATATGATAGAAATGTGACGAACTGGGCGGCGAAAGCGGTGAAAGTGCTAGTTAGCAGCAAATAACTGCAAAAAATGCTTGTGAAAAAATCCGCAAAACGTCTTGCAAATTCCGCCAAGGTTCTCTATAATAAAATCATGCGTGGTAGTACCGGTGTGGCGCGGAAGAGAGCGGCGCAGCCGGTCAATGCAAACGGCAGGACACCCCCTGCCAATGGCATCAATTTGTCAAAAGGAGAGTATGATTATGACCTATTCGCAGCAAGTACAGAATATGTGCCCGATCACCAAAGGTCCTAAGCATGGTCCGGCTCCCATCCCCGAAGAGGGCGCATGGGTCAAGGCCTATGAGATCAAGGACATCAGCGGCTACACCCATGGTGTGGGCTGGTGTGCACCCCAGCAGGGCACCTGCAAGCTGTCTCTGAACATCAAGAACGGTGTCATCGAGGAGGCTCTGGTGGAGACCATCGGCTGCTCCGGCATGACCCATTCCGCTGCTATGGCTGGCGAGATCCTGCCCGGCAAGACCATTCTGGAAGCTCTGAACACCGACCTGGTGTGCGATGCCATCAACGTGGCAATGCGCGAGCTGTTCCTGCAGATCGTCTACGGCCGCAGCCAGACCGCTTTCTCTGAGGACGGTCTGCCCATCGGCGCAGGTCTGGATGACCTGGGCAAGGGCCTGCGCTCCATGACCGGCACCATCTTCTCCACCAAGGCCAAGGGTGTCCGTTACCTGGAGCTGACCGAGGGCTACATCAACAAGCTGGCTCTGGATGCCAACGATGAGGTCATCGGCTATCAGTTCGTCAAGCTGGGCAAGATGATGGAGGATATCCGTCACGGCAAGACCCCCAACGAGGCTTACGAGAAGAACGTGGGTACTTACGGCCGCTTCAGCAAGGAGCAGGGCGCTGTCAAGTACATTGACCCGCGTGAGGAATAAGAGAGGAGGAACAACTCATGGCAACTTTTGAATCTATGGATCGCCGTATGCCGAAAATCGAGGCATGCCTGAAGGCCAACGGCCTGGAGTCTCTGGACGCTTGCAACGAGATGCTCCTCGCTAAGGGCATCGACTGCGACAAGATCGTGCGCGGCGTGCAGCCCATCTGCTTTGATAACGCTGTCTGGGCATACACCCTGGGCACCGCCATCGCCGTCAAGCGCGGCCTGACCGACGCTGCCGAGTGCGCTGCTGCCATCGGCGAAGGTCTGGAAGCATTCACCATCCCCGGCTCTGTTGCTGAGCAGCGTCAGGTCGGTCTGGGCCACGGCAACCTGGGCGCTCGTCTGCTGAGCGAGGACACCACCTGCTTCGCTTTCCTGGCAGGCCACGAGTCCTTTGCTGCTGCTGAGGGTGCCATTGGCATTGCCCGCACTGCAAACAAGGTCCGCAAGACCCCCCTGCGTGTTATCCTGAACGGCCTGGGCAAGGATGCAGCTTACATCATTTCCCGTATCAACGGCTTCACCTATGTGCAGACCGAGTACGATATCCCCTCCCAGACCCTGACCGTCGTCAAGGAGATCCCCTTCTCCGAGGGTGAGCGCGCTGCTGTCAAGTGCTACGGCGCAAACGACGTTATGGAAGGCGTTGCCATTATGAAGAAGGAGGACGTTCAGTGCTCCATCACCGGCAACTCCACCAACCCCGTCCGCTTCCAGCACCTGGTTGCAGGTACCTATAAGAAGTGGGCCATCGAGAACGGCAAGAAGTACTTCTCCGTCGCTTCCGGCGGCGGCACGGGCCGTACCCTGCACCCCGATAACGTGGCTGCAGGCCCCGCAAGCTATGGCCTGACCGACTCTCTGGGCCGCGTCCATGGTGATGCTCAGTTCGCAGGTTCCTCCTCCGTGCCCGCACACGTTGAGATGATGGGCCTGATCGGCATGGGCAACAACCCCATGGTCGGCGCTACCGTTGCCTGCGCTGTTGCTGCTGCACAGGCCAACGCCTGATCTTTTCCTAGTTCGGCAAAGGGGGCTGCCTTCCGAATGGGCAGCCCCCTTTTTATGCTGAGATATGTTCGCGCAGGCTAACTGCCTGCAACATTGGTTCAACTGAGAAGGAAAAAGAAGAAACCATGAAAAATACGAAAATGAAACAGAGCATTGCAGCGCTGGCCATGGCTGCTGTCGTTGCAGTGAGCCTGCTGGGCTACGGCTGCGGCAGCAAGTCCGCCTCCACCACCGGCGCTGGTGCTACCGGCGATTTTACCGGCACTGCCAAGGGCTTTGGCGGCGATGTTACCGTTACCCTGACCCTGACCGACGGCAAGATCACCGGCTGCACCGCTGAGGGTGCCGATGAGACCGAGGGCGTTGGCTCCAAGGCAATCGAGCAGCTGCCCGGCGAGATCGCCGAGAGCGGCAGCATCGAAGTAGATGGCGTGTCCGGTGCTACCATCACCTCCAATGCCATCAAGGAGGCAGCCGCTGCTGCCATCACCGCTGCTGGTCTGAAGCCTGAGGATTTCCAGACCGCTGTGGAGAACAACGCTGAGCCTGCTGAGGACTCTACTGTTGATACCGACATCGTCATCGTGGGTGCAGGCGGCGCAGGTATGACCGCTGCCCTGACTGCCACCAGCGAGGGCAAGAGCGTTGTCATCGTGGAGAGCCAGTCCATGGTGGGCGGCAACTCTGTGCGCGCTACCGGCGGCATGAACGCCAGCAAGACCGTGTATCAGGATGAGAACGAGTTCGCTGAGGGCGCAGGTGTCGAAAAGACCCTGAAGGCCGCTGCTGAAAAGTATGCTGACAACGAGACCATCACCGCTCTGGCTGCTACCGTGGCCGAGCAGTGGGCTGCCTACCAGGCCAACCCCACCGGCTACTTTGACAGCGTTGAGCTGATGGAGCTGGATACCATGATCGGCGGCAAGGGTGTCAATGACCCTGCTCTGGTGGAGACCCTGTGCTCCAACAGCGCTGATGCCATCGACTGGCTGGGTGAGCAGGGCATCACCCTGAACAGCGTCTCCTCTGCAGGCGGCGCATCCGTCAAGCGAATCCACCGCCCTGTGAATGAGGAGGGCAAGGTCGTCTCCGTGGGTGCTTATATGGTGCCCCTGCTGGAGGAGGACTGCCAGAAGGCTGGTGTCCAGATCATGGTGAACACCACCGCCACCGAGATCCTGACCGATGACAACGGCGCTGCTGTTGGCATCAAGGCCACCGGCGCTTCCGGTGAGACCATTACCATCAACGCCAAGGCCGTGATCCTGACCTCCGGCGGTTTCGGCGCAAACATGGATATGGTCGTTGAGTATAAGCCCGAGCTGAAGGGCTTTATGACCACCAACGCCCCTGGCATCCTGGGCCAGGGCATCAAGATGGCACAGGCCATCGGTGCTGACACCGTGGATATGGACCAGATCCAGATCCACCCCACTGTCCAGTACGACAGCGCTTCTCTGATCACCGAGGGTCTGCGCGGCGACGGCGCTGTTCTGATCAATTCCGAGGGCAAGCGCTTCATTGATGAAGTCGGCACCCGTGACGTGGTCTCTGCCGCTGAGATCGCACAGCCCGGCAGCTACAGCTGGCTGATCATTGACCAGAAGATGGTCGATGATTCCAGTGTCATTCAGGGCTACATCAAGAAGGGCTACACCTTCGAGGGCAAGACCTATGAGGAACTGGCTGAGCAGATCGGCGTGGACGGCGCTGCTCTGGCCGAGACCATGAACACCTGGAACGGCTACGTTGAGGCCAAGAATGACCCCGACTTTGGCCGCACCAGCTTTGCAAACAAGCTGGATACCGCTCCCTACTATGCCATCAAGGTCACCGCAGGCGTTCATCACACCATGGGCGGCCTGAAGATCAACACCAACACCGAAGTCCTGAACGAGAACGGCGAGATCATCCCCGGCCTGTTCGCAGCAGGTGAGGTGACCGGTGGTGTCCACGGTGCAAACCGTCTGGGCGGCACTGCTGTCTCTGACTTCGTTGTCTTTGGCCGCATTGCAGGTGCAGCTGCAAGCAAGTACGCTGCATGAAACGCCTGAAAAGCTGGCAGAAAAACCTGATCTTTGCGGCCGTGGTGCTGGCCGCGGCAGCACTCCTGTTCGTGCTGTACCGTGCCAACGCCCCCAAAGCGGAGCCGCTGGTGGCCGTGGTCGATTTCGGCGACGGCATCACCGAAACGATCCCGCTGGACGAGGACCACGATTATCTGTATGATGTGGGCGATTATATCGTGCATCTGCAGGTAAAGGATGGGGCTATCGCCTTTCTCGACAGTCAGTGCCCGGACCATGTGTGCGAGCAATTCGACTGGCTGAGCGAGCAGGATGCCTGGGCCGCCTGTGTCCCCGCCGGGGTCTATGTAACGGTGCAGGCCGCAGAAACAGAATAAAACAAAGAGGCCGCCGTGCAGGAGATGATCCTGCACGGCGGCCTGTTGTATAGGGGGAAATGTTATTTCACGTATTTGCCTTCGCAGATATTCTTGCAGCAGGCGCTGATGGGGAACCAGCAGCAGTCCCGGCAGATATCGGCCAGCATCTCGGGGGTGGCTTTGGCATCGATCTCCCGGATGAGGGCCTGGTAGTCGTATTCCTTTTCCTCCAGCCCGAAATACTCCACAGTCTTGCGGTCGTACCGCTTGACCTTTTCCTGTGTGTCGCACAGGTCGGTGTCCAGCTTGTTGGGGCAGCAGGAACAGAGGGTGTCGGTGGAGAAGGTGAGCTGGATCTTCGTCCCGGGCACATCCCGCAGCTGATGGACGATATCGTTCATGTGCTCCACAAAGGCTTCGCTGTAGCCATGGCCGGAGTAGCCCTGGGTGCAGAGCAGGTGATGCGGGCGCAGTACGATGCTCATGCCTTTTTTACCCCCGGGATCCGCTTCCGGATGTTCAGGCCCAGCACGCAGGCCAGCACAGCCTTGATGATGGCGGTGGGGATGAAGGGAAGAACGCAGGCAGAAACAGCCACGGACACGGTGCTGTGGGCGACGATCACGAACAGGATAACACCCACGATATAGTTGACCACGGTGCCCACGACAACCGCCACGGGGAAAGCACCCTTGAAAGCATCCCTGTGCTCCACGCCAAGGCCGATGATGTAGGCCATGATGGGGAAGGAGATCAGAAAGCCGCCGGTGGGGCCGACAAACTTATCGATGCCGCCGGAGAAGTTGGCCAGCACGGGCACGCCCACAGCGCCCAGCAGCAGATAAACGAGCGTGGCAATGGCGGACAGCTTGGAGCCCAGCACCACAGCCGCCAGCGTGATGGCGAAGGTCTGCATGGTCATGGGCACACCCAGCGGCATGGGGATGGAGATCTGTGCCATCACGGCGATGACGGCGGCAAACAGGCCCGCGTAGCAGATATCGCGCACCGAGAACTTACTGGTCTGATTCATAGAAAAAATCCTCCTCTGGTTTGGTTCAAACAACGTCCCGATTAAACCAGAAAGCGGCAGACAGGTCAACTTGCGATTTGCACAAAGGTTTACAATCTGTGAAAATTTGCTGAAAAGCGATCAAACGAAATTTGGACGCTTGTGTATCCGGGCAAAATGCGATACACTACACCTATACATAGGAAAGGAACCTGACAGGCCGCCCCCGGCGGGCCTGAATCTGATAGGAGGAACATGATGATCTGGAATAAGAAGAAGGACGGCGCGGAGAACCCGGGTGCGGAAACGCCTGCGGCACAGACAACCAAGGCCCCGGTGCTGTTTTTGCAGAAGAACTGGAAATGGCTCGTGCCGGTGGTCTGTGTGGTGATCGCGGGCGGTGTGTTTTTGCTCAAGCCCAAGAGCGCCAGCACCACAGCCGTGGACCCCAGCTATCTGGAGACCAGCCCTGAAGTGCGGGATGTCTCCAACACCCTGAGCGGTACCGGCACCCTGAACCCTGCCAACACCTACACCGTGAAATCTCTGGTGGAGGGCAAGGTGCTCACCGGCGAGTTCGAGGAGGGCGACGTGCTGGATGAGGGGAGCATCCTCTACACGCTGGACAGCTCGGACGCTTCCACCAATTTTGAAAAGGCTGAGATCGCCATGCAGCAGGCACAGCGCAGCTATGACAAGGTGGTGGACCGCCAGTATGTGCGTGCCGAGGTGGATGGCACCGTGAGCACCCTGAAGGTCGCCAAGGGCGACGAGGTGACCAGCGGGCAGGAGGTCGCCATCATCCGCGACAGCTCCAAAATGCTGCTGACGCTGGAATTCCCCGCCGCTGATGCCGCCAATTTCAGCGTGGGCCAGACCGCCCAGGTGACGCTGGACGGCACCTTTGAGCAGCTGGACGGCACCGTGACCAGCGTGACCGGAACGGATGCCCTGAGCACCGGCAACCTGCTCACCCGCACCGTGACCATTGCCGTGCGGAACGCGGGTGGCCTGACCACCGCGCAGGCGGCCACCGCCTCCATCAACGGGGTCAGCTCCATCGGCTCTGCCACCTTTGGCTATCAGGCAGAGCGTACCCTGACCGCACAGGCCGCAGGCACCGTGACCTCCATCCATGTGCAGGAGGGCCAGACTGTTGCCAAGGACGATATCCTGATCGAGCTGAGCGGCGATGACCTGACCGAGAGCATCCAGTCGGCCTCTGAGACCCTGCGCAGCGCTGAGATCTCCCTGCAGAACCTGCAGGATACCATGGCCAACTATACCGTCACCTCTCCCATCAGCGGCACCATCATTGAAAAGGATGCCAAGGTGGGCGATGCGGTCAAATCCGGCGATACCCTCTGCGTCATCTACGACCTGAGCTATCTGGAAATGGTCATCAATGTGGACGAGCTGCAGATCAGCTCCCTGACTGTGGGCCAGAAGGTGCAGATCACGGCCGATGCCGTGCAGGATAAGAACTATGTGGGCACTGTGACCCGCGTCTCCATGAAGGGCGCTTCCAACGGCGGCACCACCACCTACCCGGTGACCATCCGCATTGACGAGACCGACGGCCTGCGGCCCGGCATGAACGCCAATGCCGAGATCGTGGTGGCCGAGGCTGCCAATGCCCTGACCGTGCCCAATGCGGCCATCGTCCGGGGCGGCTATGTGCTGGTGACCCAGGATTCCCCCAGCGCTTCCAAGGCGGATGCCACCATGGAGGCACCCGAGGGCTTTGTCTATGTGGCCGTCAAGACCGGTGTCAGCGATGATGATTACACCCAGATCGTCAGCGGCATCCAGGAGGGGGACACCATTGGTTACGACCCCAACTCGGTCAGCAGCGACAGCTACTATGACGATGGCAGCGGCATGATGATCTTCTGATGGGAGGATGGAATGAGTGCTCTGATCGAATTTGATGCGGTCTGCAAGTATTACCAGATGGGCGACACCACGGTAAAAGCCGCCGACCACATCACCATGAAAATAGAAAAAGGCGAGTTTGTTGCCATTGTGGGCCAGTCCGGCTCCGGCAAGTCCACCTGCATGAACATCATCGGCTGTCTGGATGTGCCCACGGCGGGCACCTACCGGCTGAACGGCCGGGATGTGGGCAAGATGAGCCGGAACGAGCTGGCCTCCATCCGCAACGAGATGCTGGGGTTCATCTTCCAGCAGTATAATCTTCTGCCCAAATTAAACTTACTGGAAAACGTGGAGGTGCCGCTGGTCTATGCGGGCATCCCACGCGCCGAGCGCCACCGCCGGGCCCGCGAGGTGCTGGAGCAGGTGGGGCTGGGCGATAAGCTGAAAAACAAGCCCAACCAGCTTTCGGGCGGCCAGCAGCAGCGCGTATCCATCGCGCGGGCGCTGGTGCGCAACCCGGCGATCATTCTGGCGGATGAGCCCACCGGCGCGCTGGACAGCCACACCGGCCGCGAGGTGCTGGGAATGCTGCAGGACCTGCATGGGCAGGGCCATACGGTGGTGCTTATCACCCATGACAACTCCATTGCCGTGCAGGCCGACCGCATCATCCGGCTGGAGGATGGTCAGGTGGTCTACGATGGCGACTCCCGCGCGCCGGAAGCCATCGTCCAGCCGACGCTGAACTTTGAATCGGCAGAACAGGAGGGGAACAAATGATCATTGAGACCTTCCGTCAGGCCCTCCAGAATGTGTGGAGCAACAAACTCCGCACCTTCCTGACCATGCTGGGCATCATCATCGGTGTCATGGCGGTCATCGTTATCGTGGGCCTGGGCAACGGCATGACCCAGAGCATGCGGGACAGCTTTTCGGCGCTGGGCACGAATGCCCTGTCCATTCAGGTCTGGGGCTACGGCTCCCGCACCGCCTCGGTGGAGGATGTGTATAAGATCGCGGATAAGAACAAGGAGCTCATCTCCGCAGTCTCGCCCCAGATCGATTTCAGCAACAACACCCCCAAGGTGGGCACCACGACCTACCGCTACGGCACCAGCGTTTACGGTGTGGACGAGCACTACACTGAGATGAAAAACTATACCCTCGCCCAGGGGCGCGGCCTGCAGTACATGGACATCAAGGACAACAAGCAGGTCTGCATCATCGGCGATTACCTCAACCGGGCGGCCTACGGCGGCAACGCGGTGGGCCAGACCATCAAGCTGGGGGCCTACAAGTTCCGGATCGTGGGCGTGCTGAACGCCAAGGTGACGGACAAGAACATGCAGCAGGGCTCCGACGATGACTGCATCTATCTGCCCTACACCACGGCCATGCGGCTCTCCAACCAGTCCAGCGCCAAGAACTTTGTTGCAATTATGAAGGACGAGAGCCGGGCCAACGAGGCCAAGGCGGTGGTGGAAAGCGGTCTGCACGACCTGCTCAAGAGCGACAACGCTTACTACATCTACAGCGCCAGCGAGTGGCTGGAGGAGATGAACGAGATGATCAACATGGTCATCATCATCCTTACCGGCATTGCCAGCATCTCACTGCTGGTGGGCGGCATCGGCATTATGAACATCATGCTGGTGTCGGTGACCGAGCGCACCCGGGAGATCGGCATCCGCAAGGCACTGGGTGCCAAGGAGCGGGTGATCCTGTCGCAGTTCGTGGTGGAAGCTGCCACCACCTCCGCACTGGGCGGCGTGCTGGGCATCGTCCTTGGCTATATCGTGTCCATGGCGGCAAACCGCATCCTGCCCATGATCTCCAGCGACATTGATGTGACCGTCAGTCCCTCGTTCAACTCCATCGTGGTGGCCTTTGGCATCTCGGTGGGCATCGGCGTGCTGTTCGGCTACCTGCCCGCCAAGCGCGCCGCAAGGCTGAACCCCATTGAAGCGCTGAGATATGATTAAACCTTTCACCGCTTCGGTCTGGCTTTGCCAGCGCCTTGCGGAGCTCCCCTAATAGGGGCAACAACGACGACCGCCGCCAGTGGCGGATGAAGGGAGGAGTTGTTGGGGCCGCGGCCAGCAGGATGCAAGTGCAAGGCTTTGCACGAAGCAGACGCTGGGAGCCGCAACCCGGAATACATTAGAAACTATTTTAAGGAGGATTTTCCATGAAAAAGCGAATCCTTGCATTTCTGCTGGCGGTAAGCATTGCCGTGTCGATGCTGGTGCTGCCGGCATCGGCAGCGGGCAACGCCAACACGGCGGTCCAGTTGTCCATCACGCTGAACGCGATGGACAGCAGCCAGCAGGCTGCTCTGAACGCTGTGGTCACCCGCAGTGCGCTGGCCCGGATGCTGGTGTCCTACTCCACCTACCGCGAGAGCGTGGGCTCTCAGGGCACGGTGGGCACCCTGTTCACCGACCTGCCCGGCACTTCGCCCTATGCCCCCTATGTCCGCATTGCGGTGCAGAACGGCTGGATGAACGGCTACACCGACGGCTCTTTCCGGCCCGACAACGCCGTGACGCTGGAGGAGGCGGTCACGGCCATCCTCAAGCTGATGGGCTATAAGATGACCGACCTGAGCGGCTCCTTCCCCAACGCACAGCTGAACAAGGCCAGTGAGCTGGGCCTGCGCAATCAGGTGGACCGCAGCCAGGGCGAGGCGCTCAACTACGAGGAGTGCGCCCTGCTGTTCTACAACACCCTGACAGCCAACGCTGCCAGCGGCAGTGCCTACGGCAGCAGCCTGGGCTTCACGGTCTCCAACGGTCAGGTGGATACCTCCAGCGTCATGCTCAAGAGCCTGAAGGGCCCCTTTGTGGCGGGCGATACGGTCCAGCTGCCCTTTGTTCCCAAGATGGTCTACCGCAACGATAAAGCGTCGGAATCTGCGGAACTGAACAAATACGACGTGTATTATTACAGCGAAAGTTTACAGACGCTGTGGGTCTACACCCGCCGCGCCGCTGGCCGCATCACGGCAGTTTCGCCCAGTGCCAGCGCCCCCACCAGTGTAACGGTGGCAGGCACCAGCTATACGCTGGGTTCCTCTGCGGTGGCCTCCCAGGTGTCCTCCCTCAACGGCGGCGGCGTGGGCGAGGTCGTCACCCTGCTGCTGGGCATGAACAATGAGGCTGCCGGGATCGTGACCGGCGAGGAAGCCGACAACGTGTTCTACGGTGTCGTGCAGACCGCCACCCGCAGTCTGGTGGAAGAGAACGGCGCGGATGTTTTGCAGAAAGTCTCCGTCATGTGCACCGATGGCATTGCCCGCACTGTGAATGTGGACAAGAGCCTGAACTTTCCGCAGGGGTGGCTGGTAGAGATCAAGGTCACCCCGGAGGGCGAGAGCGTGGAGCACATCGAGGACCGCCGCGTCAACGGCACCATCAATGCCAATGCCACTGCTCTGGGCGCAGCCGCCCTGGCCGACGATGTAGAGATTCTGGATACAACTTCGGAGGGTGTGGCTGGGACGGTTCGTCCCAGCCGCCTATCGGGGGTAACACTGAGTGACCTCGATGTCCGCTACTATACCGTCAACGATGCCGGACAGATCGACCGGCTCATCCTGAACGATGTGACCGGCGACCTGTGGAGCTACGGCGTGCTGGACGATGTGAAAAATCTGGCCATGAATTATTCTGACCTGAAGAGCCTCGTCACCAGCATTACGGCGGGAGATTCCGCTTCCGGCACCACGACCACGACAGGCACCACCACCGGAGCGGCCACGGGCGGCACCGACGGCTCCGGCTCTACCTCGGATACCACCACCACTGTGACCGGTGCCACGGCGGTAGACCGCCTGTCCAATCTGCTGGTGCCCACCACCAGCGAGATCCTGTGGGGCATCGTCTCGGGCGATATCCTGAGCACGGCCTGGCAGAAGCTGACCAGCAACACCGGCTCCCTGATGAGCATTGGCTTCCAGCAGATCGCGGAGATCACGGGCACCCCCTTCAAGCAGATCTTTAACTACATCGGCGGCGGGGCGACCTATATCTGCTACGTCAACGGCGCGGTGGCCAGCTACACCACGGCCATCAAGTATCCGGTGCTGGCGGGCGGCATTGCCGTGCGGCAGGAGACCACCGGCTCTGTCAAGGCCATGATGCAGCTGATGCCCCTGAAGATCGACAAGGTCGGCGCGGCCTCGGTGCTCTCGGGCAATGAACGCTACGAGATGGCAGACAATGTGCAGGTCTACCTGTGGTACAAGGGCCAGTATTACCCCACCAAGCTGGCTCAGGTGGATGCGGACGGCTACCAGCTGACCGGCTGGTACGATAATTTCGGCTGCGCTGCCGGAAAAAAGGTCCGCGTCATCATTGCGGTCAAGAACGACTGATGCTTTATTACAGCGGCCTGAGCCGCACACTGCGGCAGCTGCGCTGGGTGCTTTACCCGCGCCGCTGCCCTTTTTGTGACCGGGTGCTGGGGAACCAGCCTGCCTGCCCGGACTGCGCCGATGGGCTGGCAGAGCTGCGCCGTGCACCTTCCATGCGGCTGCGCGGCTCCGAGCACTACCTGGGGCGGCTGGATGGGGCAGCCGCGCCCTACCGATACACCGGCCTTGTCCGCCGCGCGGTGCTGCGGGCGAAATATCAGGGCGCGCCCTGGGCAGCTGTAGAGCTGGGCGTGGAGATGGCCCGCCTGCTCTTTGGCAGCGAGATCAGAATGCGCGGCTCTGAGCCCCTGCCCGAACCGGTGCCGGGCCTTGACAGGGGTTACGACTGCATCCTTCCGGTACCGGCCTCCAGCAAAAAGCGCGGCTACAATGTGCCGGAGCGGATGGCACAGCCCCTTGCCCGGGCGGTGGGCGTGCCGGTGGTCACGGACGCGCTGACTCGTGCCCGCTCCACCCGGCGGCAGGAGGGACTTTCCCTTGACGAGCGGCTGGCCAATGTGGCGGGTGCCTTCCGGGTGGCCCGGCCGGAGGCTGTGGAGGGAAAGCGCATCCTTCTGGTGGACGATGTTCTGACCACCGGAGCCACGGCCTCGGCCTGCGCGCAGGCTCTGCTGGATGCCGGTGCGCAGAGCGTGTTCGCTGTGGCGCTGGCTACGGTGGAGTTTCCGCAGCCGGTGGGCAGCACAACGGCCATTGCCGAAAATGAAAAAGAAATTTGAAAATAGTGCTTGACAAAACACCATTCTTCGGGTATACTGATTGAGCTGTGAGCGACAAGCTCGATCAGATGTCCGGGTGTAGCGCAGTTTTGGTAGCGCGCTTGAATGGGGTTCAAGAGGCCGTGAGTTCGATTCTCGCCACTCGGATTGAAACAAGACCGACGATTTCAAAAGAGATCGTCGGTCTTGATTTTTTATTCGGCTGTTTCTGGTGCGCTGTCCCGGAGGGGCGGGCACCGCTGCAAGGAGGGCGAGTCTATGAATGCTGCACTGCGCCGGGATGCGGATGTGATCCTTCGTTCCAGCCTGAACGCTGTTCTGCCGGATGAGGCGGTGCGCCGTGCGCTGCGGGATCTCCGGCCCGGGAAGGGCCGGGTGCTTCTGGTGGCGGCGGGCAAGGCGGCCTGGCAGATGGCACACGCGGCGGTTGAAACGCTGGGCCGGGTGGATGGCGGTGTGGTCGTGACCAAGTACGGCCATGTGAAAGGTGAGATCCCAGGTGTGGCCTGCTATGAGGCGGGCCACCCGGTGCCGGATGCAAACGGTTTTGCGGCCACTCAAAAGGCGCTGGAGCTGGTGCAGGGGCTGACTGCCGGGGATACGGTGCTGTTCCTGCTTTCCGGCGGCGGCAGTGCGCTGTTCGAGCAGCCGCTCGTTCCCGGGGCAGAGCTGCAGGACATCACGAGCCAGCTGCTGGCCAGCGGGGCCGACATTGTGGAGATGAATACCATCCGCAAGCGGCTTTCCGGTGTGAAGGGCGGGCGGTTCGCGCAGCGCTGTGCCCCTGCGCAGGTGTTCAGCATCGTGCTGAGCGACATTCTGGGGGATCCGCTGGATATGATCGCCAGCGGCCCGGCGGTGCCGGATACCTCCACCTGCGCCCAGGCGCTTGCCGTTGCCAAAAAGTATCATCTGGCACTCTCAGCACAGGCCCGGGCCCTGCTGGCGCAGGAAACGCCCAAAACGCTGGACAATGTGACCACCCGGATCACCGGCAGCGTGCGGGAGCTTTGCCGTGCCGCGGCCAGCGCCTGCCGGAATCTGGGATATGAACCGGTTCTCCTGACCGACCAACTCTGCTGCGAAGCACGGGAAGCAGGCAGCTTCCTTGGCTCCATTGTCCGCACCCAGGCAGGGCAGGGGAAAAAGCTGGCCTACATCGCGGGCGGCGAGACCATCGTTCACCTGACCGGAAAAGGGCTTGGCGGAAGAAATCAGGAGCTGGCCCTTGCGGTTGCGCCTGCCATTGCCGGGCTGAACGCGGCGGTATTCTCTGTGGGCAGCGATGGCACAGACGGCCCCACCGATGCCGCCGGCGGCTATGTGGATGGGGATACCCTTGCCGCGCTGGAGGCCGGGGGCTGGAGCGGATACGCTGCTTTGCAGAACAACGATTCCTACCACGCCCTGAAAGCAGTGGATGGCCTGATCATCACCGGGGCAACGGGCACCAATGTCAACGATGTGGCGGTGGCCCTGATCGGGGAAAAAACACCGCCTGTGAGCCCGGAAGTTTCCCCGGAGTGGTGATTGCATTCCTCCGTTGAGTATGTTATACTGAACAGCGAACTGAATAGAAAACAGCAGGTGCGTACCGCCCGCGGCTCTGGCCGGGGGCAGGCACGTTAAAAGGGAAGCGGGTGCAAATCCCGCACGATCTCGTCACTGTGATAAGGGAGTTTACCGCCAGGGTGCAGCTGCACCGGTCACTGGAACGTATGTTCCGGGAAGGCGGCGGTGGATGTTGAGCTTTCAGCCAGGAAACCTGCCCGCTGTTGGTACGGGGGCGCAAGCCCCAGATCACGAGGAATTGGTTGTACCCAAAAAGCCTGAAAAAACTGAAAAGGGCCTTTTTGCTTTGCCATCCCGCAAGCAGAAAGGCCCCTTTTGTTTTGCCGGGCACTCTTTCCTGTACCT
The DNA here is from genome assembly GCF_017377535.1 of Faecalibacterium sp. Marseille-Q4137. NCBI lineage: Bacteria > Bacillati > Bacillota > Clostridia > Eubacteriales > Oscillospiraceae > Faecalibacterium > Faecalibacterium sp. Marseille-Q4137. The sequence goes on along the minus strand of NZ_JAFREK010000005.1, from coordinate 82,043 downwards.
TCTGTTCAGCAAAAATCATGTTCAAAAACAGGAAAGGAACGAACAAAAATGAGAAAACGCACCATCCACAAAGCAGCGGCCGCTCTGACCGCTCTGGCCCTCTGCGCCGGTGTACTGACCGGCTGCGGCGGTGCCGCAAGCAGCACCACTGCTTCCAGCACGGCAGGATCTGCTGCCAGCAGCGAGGTTTCCGGCGAGGAGGCTGACGAATTGGCCGCAAAGAATGTTGCAGACCTGATCGATGCCATCTATGTGCAGGAGCGCACCGATGACACCGATGCCCAGTGTGAGGCCGCCAAGGCCGCATGGGATGCCCTGACCGATGCCCAGAAGGAGCTGGTCGAGGGCGAAGAGGCTGACCCTGACTACTTTGGCCGCGACACCGGCGATGCTTCCAAGGACGACAGCCGCAATCAGGACGACATCGGCGAGAATGAGCTGCTGGTGGTTTCCTTCGGCACCTCCTTCAACGACAGCCGAGTGAAGGATATCAAGGGCATCGAGGATGCGCTGCAGGCCGCTTATCCCGATTGGTCTGTCCGCCGCGCCTTCACCGCACAGATCATCATCAACCATGTTCAGGCCCGCGACGGCGAGAAGATCGACAACATGCAGCAGGCTCTGGATCGCGCTGTGGCCAACGGCGTGAAGAACCTGGTCGTCCAGCCCACCCACCTGATGCACGGTGCAGAGTACGACGAGATGATGGAGATGATCGACGAGTACAAGGACAAGTTCGAGAGCGTCGCCGTTGCTGAGCCCCTGCTGGGCGAGGTTGGTGCCGATGCTGCCGTCATCAACGCCGACAAGGAAGCTGTTGCCAAGGCCGTTACCGCTGCTGCTGTGAAGGATGCCGGTTTCGACAGCCTGGAGGCCGCCGCTGAGGAGAAGGTCGCCTTCGTCTTTATGGGCCACGGCACCTCCCACACCGCAAAGGTGAGCTACAGCCAGATGCAGACCGCCATGCAGACCCTGGGCTACAGCAACGTGTTCATCGGCACGGTGGAGGGTGAGCCCGAGGAGACCGCCTGCGAGAACGTCATCGAGGCTGTCAAGGCCGCCGGTTACACCAAGGTCATCCTGCGTCCCCTGATGGTCGTTGCCGGTGACCACGCCAATAACGATATGGCCGGTGCGGATGACGATTCCTGGCTGAGCCAGTTCCAGGCCTCCGGTGACTTCGCGTCCGTGGAGTGCCAGATCGCCGGTCTGGGTGAGATCGAGGACATCCAGCAGCGCTACATTGAGCACACCAAAGCCGCCATTGATTCCCTGAACGGCTAATATTCCGCATTTCCAATGCCCGAAGGGAGAGATCTTTTCGGGCATTTTTTATGGAGAGCTTCCCCGCATGAGGAGAAACACTCCCATTTCAAATTCTGAATTTTTGAGGTATTTTGTTTATGCACTGCAAACAGCTTGTTTCCCTGTCCGTTGCTTCTCTGATGCTGGCCGCCGTCCTCACCGGCTGCGGCGGGGCTTCTTCCACTGCTTCCTCTGCTGCCAGCTCGGAAGCCGCTTCTGCCGTGAGCGCTGCCGCATCCGAACCTGCCGAAGCCGCCCTGCCGGACGGCGTGTACACGGCTGAGTTCGACACCGACAGCGGCATGTTCCACGCCAACGAAGCCTGCAATGGCATGGGCACCCTGACCGTGGAGAACGGGCAGATGACCTTCCATGTCAGTCTGGCCTCCAAGAAGATCGTCAACCTGTACGTTGGCATGGCCGCCGATGCCGAGGCCAACAAGGCAGACTGGCTGCTGCCTACCACCGACACCGTCACCTACTCTGATGGCACCTCGGAGGAGGTCTACGGCTATGATATCCCCGTGGCCGCTGTGGACCAGGACTTCCAGCTGGCACTCCTCGGGACCAAGGGCAAGTGGTATGACCACACCGTGAGCATCCGCAATGCACAGCCCAAGACGGAAGAAGCTGCCGAGACCCCTGCGGACGGTGAATACAGCGTGAATGTGACCCTGGAGGGCGGCTCTGGCCGTGCCACCGTGGAAAGCCCTGCCGCCCTGACCGTGGCAGACGGCAAAATGACCGCTGTCATCCTGTGGAGCAGCCCCAATTATGATTACATGATCGTGGACGGCGAGAAGTATCTGCCCACCAACACCGAGGGCAACTCCACCTTTGAGATCCCTGTTTCTGCACTGGGCACCCCGCTGACTGTCACTGCCGATACCGTAGCCATGAGCACCCCCCATGAGATCGAGTATACGCTGACCTTTGCGCTGAACTGATGAAACTGACGAGACAACAATTCCTGCGCGTTCTGCCTGCTACAGTACTGGCCCTGTCGGGTTGCGCCGCCTCCGAAACGGCTCCCGCCAGCACAGAGGAACTGGTCTTTGACCATGCCTGCCCGCTGGATTACGCCACACAGTTTACTGCCGACTGCTATGAGGGCGGCTATACCATGCTGACCCTGACCGAATCGGGGGAGCAGTTCCTTGTGACCCCGGAGGATGCCGCTGCGGTGGAAGGCCTGCCCGAGAGCGTGACGGTGCTGCGTCAGCCCGTCCGGAACATCTACCTTGTCTCCACCTCGGTGATGGACCTGTTCCTCGCGCTGGATGGGCTGGACAGCGTGACCCTTTCCGGCACCCGGGCGGAGGGCTGGTATCTGGATGAGGCCAGAGCCGCCATGGAGGCCGGGCGCATTGCCTATGCGGGCAAGTACAGCGCCCCGGACTATGAAAAGATCCTTGCGGCCAACTGCGGCCTTGCCATCGAGAACACCATGATCTACCACACCCCGGAGGTCAAGGAGCAGCTGGAACGGTTCGGCATCCCGGTGCTGGTGGAGCGCTCCAGCTATGAGAGCGGCCCGCTGGCCCGGCTGGAATGGCTCAAGTTCTGGGGCATCCTGCTGGGGAAAGAGGAGCTGGCGGAACAGGAGTTTGCCCGGCAGGTGGAGCGCCTTGCACCGCTGGCCGGGCAGGCTCCCACCGGCAAGCGCTGTGCCTTTTTCTCCATCACAGCCAACAACCTTGCCAATGTGCGCAAGGGCGGCGACTATGTGGCCCAGATGATCGAGATGGCGGGTGGTGATTATGTTTTTGCGGACCTGACCGACAACGGCAACAACCTTTCCACCATGAACCTGCCGCTGGAGGATTTTTACGCCGGTGCAAAGGATGCGGATGTGCTCCTTTACAACAGCACCATTGAGGGCGTGGTGCATACCACGGAGGAACTGGTGGCAAAATGCCCCCTGCTGGCCGAGTTCAAGGCCGTGCAGAGCGGCAGTGTCTGGTGCACCACCCAGAGCTTTTTCCAGCAGAGTACGGCGCTGGTCGATTTTGTGCTCGATCTGCACCGTGTCTTTACGGAGAACGACCCCGCCGACCTGCAATTTCTGAGGAAAGTAGAGTAACCTATGACCAGCAAAAAGCGCCTGATCCTTTCTTACGGCATCCTTGCCCTGCTGCTGGCGGTGCTGTTTGCCGCCAACCTGTTCTGGGGCAGTGTGTCCCTGACACCGGGGGCAGTGCTGGCGGCCCTGACCGGCCGCGGGCAGGACGCTCTGAGCGTGGGCATCATCACCCAGCTGCGCCTGCCCCGGGCCGTGATGGTGGTGCTGCTGGGGGCGGCGCTCTCGGCGGCGGGCTACCTGTTGCAGACCTTTTTTGCCAACCCCATTGCAGGGCCCTTTGTCATGGGCATTTCCAGCGGGGCCAAGCTGGCCGTGGCACTGGTCATGGTGGCTTTTCTGAACCATGGCCTGCTCACCAGCTCCCTTACCCTGATCACAGCCGCCTTTGCGGGGGCCATGGCCTCCATGGCCTTTGTGCTGGCGGTCTCCCGGCGGGTGCAGCGGATGAGCATCCTTGTCATCTGCGGCGTAATGATCGGCTACATCTGTTCGGCCGTCACGGAGTTTGTGGTGGCCTTTGCCCAGGACAGCAACATTGTCAACCTCCATAACTGGTCTCAGGGCAGCTTTTCCGGCATGACCTGGGGCAATGTGCGGGCGGCGGCGCTGGTGGTACTGCCCGCTCTGGCGGCAGCGTTCTGCCTTTCCAAGCCCATGGCCGCCTACCAGATGGGGGAGGCCTACGCCCGGAGCGTGGGCATCAATGTCAAAGCCTTTTCCCGGCTGCTGGTGCTGCTTTCCAGCCTGCTGGCCGCCTGTGTCACAGCCTTTGCGGGGCCCATCTCCTTTGTGGGCATCGCGGTGCCCCATCTGGTCAAGCAGCTGTTCGGCAGCGCAAGGCCGCTGGTGGTGCTGCCCGGGTGCTGCCTGGGCGGGGCGGCCTTCTGCCTGCTGTGTGACCTCATCGCCCGCAGTATGTTTGCCCCCACCGAGCTTTCGATCAGCGCCGTAACGGCAGTATTTGGTGCACCGGTGGTCATCTGGCTGCTGGTGCGCCGGGGTCAGGAGGGTGTGCGATGAAATACCGCTGTGAAACGAAAGAGCTGGCCATCGGCTATGGCGGTGCGCCCCTTGCTTCCGGCATCACGCTGGGGGCGGTGCCGGGGCAGATCCTGGCCCTCATCGGGCCGAACGGCGCGGGCAAATCCACCCTGCTCAAAACGCTGGCGGGCCAGCTGGCCCCCCTGGGCGGGGCTGTCCTGCTGGATGGCCGCAGCCTGACCGATTACACCGGCACAGCCCGGGCCCGGAAGCTGGCCCTGATGCTGCCCCACACCCGCCGCACCGAGCTGACTTCCTGCTTTGAGTTTGCCGCCGCCGGGCGTATCCCCTATACCGGGCGGCTGGGCATCCTGTCCGATGCCGACCGGCAGGCCGTGCGGGACGCGCTGGAACTGGTGGGGGCTTCCCCTCTGGCGGGCCGGGATTTCAACTGCATCAGCGACGGTCAGCGCCAGCGCGTTCTGCTGGCCCGTGCCATCTGCCAGCAGCCCGGAGTTCTGCTGCTGGACGAGCCAACCTCTTTTCTGGATGTCAAGGGAAAGATCGAGCTGCTGACCATCCTGCAGAAACTGGCCCATGAACAGGGGCTGGCCGTGATCGTCAGCCTGCACGAGCTGGACATGGCGCAGAAGATCGCGGATGCGGTGGTCTGCGTGTTCCCGCACAGCGTTTCGGGGGTGCTGACCCCAAAGGAGGCCTTTGCCCCGGAGAACATCCGGGCGCTGTACAGCCTGACCAAGGAGCAGTACGAGGCCGTGTTCGGCCCGGAAAAGCCTGCCGGGCCAAAGTTTGAACATTACGTCCGCAGTGGGCAGAAGCTGCTCCGCTGCGGGTACACCACCGGCACCTGCGCGGCGCTGGGTGCGGCGGGGGCCGCGCGGCTCCTGCTCACCGGCCATGCCCCGGAGAGCGTTGCCCTGCGCACGCCGAAGGGCATCGTGGTGGAGGTGGCCCCGCTGTACTGCCGCCCCGCCGGAGCCGGTGCCGAATGCGCCATTGAGAAGGACGGCGGGGATGATGTGGATGTGACCACCGGCCTGCCCGTGATCGCCGCCGTAGAATTGCTGCCCAATACCACCGAAATCCGCATCTCCGGCGGCAAGGGCGTGGGCCGGGTGACCAAGGCCGGGCTGGACCAGCCGGTGGGGGAAGCTGCCATCAACCATGTGCCCCGGCAGATGATCGCTGAGGCCTTGCAAAGGGAAGCCGAGAGCGCCTGCTACACCGGCGGCTTTGCCGTGACCATCTCCATCGAGGGCGGGGAAGAGGTGGCAAAGCGCACCTTCAACCCCCACATCGGGGTCGAGGGCGGGCTTTCGGTGCTGGGAACCAGCGGCATTGTGGAGCCTATGAGCCAGCAGGCGATCCTGGACACCATCCAGCTGGAAATGAATCAGGCCGCTCTCCGGGCGGGCAGCCCCAGACGGCTCATCCTGGCCCCTGGCAATTACGGGCTGGACTATCTGCACGAAAGATACCCGGAGTTTCACGCTGTTCCGGTGGTGAAAACCTCGAACTTTATTGGAGACACGCTGGATATGGCTGCTGCGGCCCGCTTTGAAGAGGTGCTTCTGGTGGGCCATGTGGGCAAGCTGGTCAAGGTGGCGGGCGGTATTATGAACACCCATTCCCACACTGCCGACTGCCGCACCGAGCTGTTCTGCACCCATGCGGCGCTCTGCGGCGCTTCCCGGGAAGTCTGCGCCGCCCTGATGAACGCTGCCACCACCGATGCCTGTCTGGAACTCCTGGACAGCGCCGGCCTGCGGGCTCCGGTGCTGGAAAGCCTGCTGCGGGCAGTCCAGCTCCACCTTGACCGGCGGGCCTGCGGGGCGTTCCGGGTGGGGGCGGTGCTGTTTTCCAACCAGCACGGCCCGCTGGGAGCCACCGACACTGCCGCACAACTGCTGAACGAATGGAAGGAGCATTGAGATGGTACATTTTGTAGGCGCAGGCCCCGGCGCACCTGACCTTATCACCCGGCGGGGCGCGGCCCTGCTGCAGGAAGCCGACTGCATCATTTATGCGGGCAGTCTGGTCAACCCGGCTCTGCTGGGGCTGGCGAAGCCGGAGTGCGCCGTTTACAACAGCGCCGAGATGACGCTGGAACAGGTGCTGGACGTGATGCGCCGGGTGGAAGCCGCAGGCGGGACCACCGTGCGGCTCCACACCGGCGACCCCTGCCTGTATGGGGCCATCCGGGAGCAGATGGACGCACTGGATGTGGACGGCATCCCCTACGATGATACCCCCGGCGTGTCCAGCTTTTGCGGGGCGGCGGCGGCGCTGAACGCCGAGTACACCCTGCCCACCATCAGCCAGACCGTGATCATCACCCGGATGGAGGGGCGCACCCCGGTGCCGGAAAAGGAGAAGCTGGCCAGCCTTGCCGCCCATGGGGCAACCATGGTGATCTTCCTCTCCATCGGCCTCATCGACAAGGTGCAGCAGGCCCTGCTGGCAGGCGGAGCCTACACGCCGGAGACTCCTGCCGCTGTGGTCTACAAGGCCAGCTGGCCGGAGCAGAAGGTGGTGCGCTGCACCGTGGGCACGCTGGCCGGGAGCACCCGCGCCAACGGCATCACCAAGACAGCGCTCATCGTGGTGGGGGAATTTCTGGGCACCCGGTATGAGCGGAGCAAGCTCTACGACCCAACCTTTACGACGGAGTTCCGCAAGGGGGCAGACCAGTGACCCGCGCCTATCTCGCCTTTACGGAAAAAGGGCTGGCGTTGGCCCAAAAGCTGGCCAGTGCCCTGCCCGGCACTGTGGCCCGCTGCGGCCATGGCGGGCCTGGCCTTGCCGATTGGGCTGCGGAGCAGTTCGCCCATGCGGATGCCCTGATCTTTGTGGGGGCTGTGGGCATAGCGGTGCGGGCCATTGCGCCCCACTGCCGGAGCAAGGCGGTGGACCCTGCCGTGGTGGTGCTGGACGAGTGCGGCCATTTTGCGGTGCCGGTCCTTTCGGGCCATCTGGGCGGGGCCAACGATCTGGCCCGGGCGCTGGCGGCGGTCTGCGGTGCGGTGCCGGTCATTACCACGGCCACCGATGCCAACGGTGTGTTTGCCGTGGATGCGTGGGCCAGGCACCAGAACTGTGCCGTGCTGGAGCCGGAGCGCATCAAGCGCGTCAGCAGCAGGCTGCTGGCGGGCGGGCCGGTGCGGTACCGCTCGGAATTCCCCATTGCCGGGCAGGCCCCTGCCGGGGTGGTCCCGGCGGGGGAGGCAGAGCGCGCCGACTTTGCCCTGACCCTTTTCCCGGCGGGCGATGCGCTGCACCTGATCCCGAAGATCGGTGTGCTGGGCATCGGGTGCAGGCGGGGGACCAGCGCTGCACAGCTGGAAGCGGCCTTTGCACAGTTCTGCGCGGCCCACGGCCTTGCAGCAGTGTGCATCACGGCGGCAGCCAGCATCGACCTGAAAGCCCATGAGCCGGGACTGCTGGAATTTTGCAGAATCCACGGCTGGCCGGTGCAGTTCTATTCTGCCGCACAGCTGCAGAACGCCCCCGGGCAGTTCACACCTTCGGCCTTTGTCCGGAGCGTGACCGGTGTGGACAATGTCTGCGAGCGGGCGGCGGTGCTGGCGGCAGGCGGCACGATCATTCTTCCCAAACAGGCGGGCAACGGCGTGACCTTTGCGCTGGCGCTTCGTCCCTTTGCCCCGGATTGGAGGTGGCAGGATGCCTAATGTTGTTTTTGTTGTCGGGCTTGGGCCCGGGGATCCCCGGTTTCTGACCGCACAGGCGCAGAGCGCCTTAACGCAAGCCGAGGTGCTGTGCGGCTATACGGTCTATCTGGATCTGATGCGCCCCTACTTCCCGGACAAGCTCTATTATTCCACCGGCATGACCAAGGAGATCGACCGCTGCCGCTGGGCGCTGGAAACGGCCCGGAGCGGCAGGGCGGTGGCGCTGGTCTGCTCGGGAGATGCCGGGGTCTACGGCATGGCAAGCCCTCTGCTGGAGCTGGCCGAGCACTTCCCGGACGTGACGGTGGAGGTGGTGCCCGGCCTGACCGCCGCCCTGAGCGGCGGTGCGGTGCTGGGTGCCCCGCTGGCCCACGATTTCTGTGTGCTCTCCCTCTCTGACCGGCTCACGCCGTGGGAGGTCATCGAGCGGCGGCTGGCGGCAGCAGCCATGGGGGATTTCTGCATCGCGCTGTACAACCCCTCCTCCAAGGGGCGGCCGGACTATCTGGCACGGGCGGTGCGCATCCTGCTGGCAAACGGCAAAGCACCCGGAACGGTCTGCGGCATCGTGCGGAACATTGGCCGGGAGGGGCAGGAAAGCCGCGTTCTGACGCTGGCTGCGCTGGAAACCACTCCGGTGGATATGTTCACCATCGTGTTTGTCGGCAACGCCCAGACCCGCCAGCTGAGCGGGCGGATGGTCACGCCGCGGGGGTACCGCGCATGAGGGCCGTGGTATTCAGCGGCACCACCGAGGGCCGTGTGTTTTCAAAGCAGCTGGCCGCACTGGGGGCCGAGGTACTGGTCAGCGTGGCCACCCCGCTGGGGGCCGAGGAACAGGGCGAAAGGTCCGGCATCACCGTCCACTGCGGGCGGCTGACCCCGGAGGAGATGACCGCCCTGCTGCAGGGGGTTGACCTCTGTGTGGACGCGACCCATCCCTATGCGGTGGAGGCCACCCGGAACATCCGGGCAGCCTGCAAAACAGCAGGCACGGAGTACCGCCGCCTGCTCCGGCCCGAAAGCCCGCTGCCCGCCGGGAGCATGGTGTTTGCCTCTGCGGCCCATGCGGCGGGATTTCTGGCCCGGACGCAGGGAAATGTCCTGCTTGCCACTGGGGCCAAGGAGCTTTCTGCCTTTGCTGTGCTGGAACCGGCACGGCTTTTTCCCCGTGTCCTGCCCACCCGGGAGGGCATTGCCGCCTGCGAGGGGGCAGATATCCCCCATAAGAACATCATCGCCATGCAGGGGCCGTTCTCCTATGCGTTGAACCGGGCACTGATGGAGCAGTTTGCCATCCGCTTCCTCGTTACCAAAGATGGCGGCGCGGCGGGCGGCTTTGAGGAAAAAGCCCGGGCAGCGCAGGACACCGGGGCACAGCTCATCGTCATCCGCCGCCCGGCCGAGCAGGGCGAAACGGCGGAACAGATCCTGACACATTGTAGGGAGATGCTGCAATGATCACACTCATCGGGATGGGGTCGGGCACGCCGGAAAGCCTGACCGCGCAGGGCCTTGCCGCCCTGCAGAACGCCGGACTGATCCTGGGGGCAAAGCGCCTGCTGGAACAGCTGCCGCAGGGCTGCACGGAACACCGGAAGGCCCTGTATCAGCCTGAGGATGTCCTTGCCGCGCTGGCGGCTGACCCGGAGGTGGATGCTGCCCTTGTGTACAGCGGCGACACCGGGTTTTACTCCGGTGCGGCCCAGCTGCTGCCGATGCTGCGGGCCTTTGGCATCTCCTGCCGGGTGCTGCCGGGGCTTTCCAGCGTTCAGCTGCTGGCCGCTGCGGTGGGTCGCTCCTGGCAGGAGTGGAAGCTGGTCTCGGCCCACGGCTGTGCCTGCGACCCGGTGGCCGAGTGCCTGACGGCCGGGGGAAAGCCTGTGTTTTTCCTGACCGGCGGGGCAGAAACGCCTGCCTCCCTCTGCGGCCGATTGGCTGCTGCCGGGCTGGGCGATGCCCATGTGCTGGTGGGCGAAGAGCTGGGCCGGGCAGAGGAAAAGATCCTGTTCGGCACAGCGCAGGAATTTGCGCAAAAGCAGTTTGCAAGCCTGAGCGTTCTGCTTGTGGAGCATCTTCCTCAGCCGCCCCGGCGGGTGCCCGGCTTCCCGGATGAAGCCTTCCACAGGGGAGAGGTGCCCATGACCAAGCAGGAGGTGCGGGCGGCGGCGCTGGCCAAGCTGGCCGTGCAGCCTGCCGATACCCTGTGGGATGTGGGAGCGGGCACCGGCAGCGTGAGCGTGGAGCTGGCACTGGCCGCACCCCGGGGGCATGTGTATGCCGTGGAGTGTGACCCGGAGGCCTGTGGGCTCATCCGGCAGAACCGGGAAACGTTCCACGCCTGCAACCTGACACTGGTGGAGGGCCGCGCCCCCGCCGCGCTGGCTGACCTGCCCGCCCCGGATGCCGTGTTCATCGGCGGGACCAAGGGGGGCATGGAGGCTGTAGTGGACACGGTGCTTGCCCGGAATCCGAACGCCCGCATCTGCATCTCTGCCATTGCGCTGGAAACGCTGAGCGCCGCCGTGGCCGCACTGACTGCCCACGGCCTTGCTGCGGAGGTAACGCAGATCGCGGTCAGCCGCACCCGGCCTGCGGGCAGGCTCCACCTGCTGATGGCCAATAACCCCATCTTCCTTATCACAGGAGAACGCAAATGATCCAATTTCTTGTGGCCGCGCCCTGTTCCGGCAGCGGCAAAACCACACTGACCTGCGCTCTGCTGGCGGCGCTCAAGCGGCGGGGGCAGGACCCCTGCTCCTTCAAGAGCGGGCCGGACTATATCGACCCCATGTTTCACCGGGCCGTGCTGGGGGTGGAGAGCCATAACCTCGACCTGTTTTTCTCCGCGCCGGAGACCGTGCGCGCGCTCTATGCGCAGGCCGCAGCCGGGCATGGGGCAGCTGTGTGCGAGGGTGCCATGGGCTTTTACGATGGACTAGGCGGCGTGAGTGATACCGCCAGTGCCTGGCATCTGGCCGATACGCTGGGCCTGCCGGTGCTGCTGGTGGTCCAGCCCAGAGGGGCCAGCCTGACGCTGGCGGCCCAGATCAACGGGCTGAAGCAGTTCCGCACCCCCAGCCATCTGGCGGGCATCCTGCTCAATGACTGCGCCCCCCATTTGTATGCTCTGCTGGCTCCCATGCTGGAACGGGAGACCGGCCTGCCGGTGCTGGGCTATCTGCCCCACCTGCCGGATGCCGCCCTTGAGAGCCGCCACTTAGGGTTGAAAACTGCCGGGGAGATCGCGGACTTACAGCAGAAGATCAGCCGGATGGCCGATGCGCTGGTGATGGATTGGGAAAAGCTTTTTGCTCTGACCGAAGGCGCAGCGCCTTTGGTGCACACAGATCGGCTCCCCCCTGCGGGAGAGCTGCCGCCCCAGGGAGCAGAGGAACAGCGCCCCCGCGTTCCCATTGCCGTTGCAAGGGATGCGGCGTTTTGCTTCACCTACGCCGAAACGCTGGAAGCACTGGAGCGGGCGGGGGCGGAGCTCTGCTGGTTCAGCCCCCTGCAGGACTCCGCCCTGCCGGGGCAGATCGGCGGGCTCTACCTGCCCGGCGGCTACCCGGAGCTGTATGCCGGGCAGTTGAGCGCGAACCGCTCCATGCTGGCCTCTGTGCGCCGGGCTGTGGAGCGCGGTCTGCCCACGGTGGCCGAGTGCGGGGGCTTTCTCTATCTGGGCCAGAGCCTGGAGGATGCCAACGGAAAATGCTGGCCCATGGCAGGCGTTCTGCCGGGGCAGGGCTTCCGGGTGGGGAGGCTGGTGCGGTTTGGATATGCGGCATTGACTGCCCACGCCGACAGTATGCTGTTCCGCGCCGGGGAGCGTCTGCCGGTGCACGAGTTCCACCACTGGGATTCCACGGACAACGGCACCGGCTTTACCGCCGCAAAGCCCAACGGGAAGCAATGGGACTGCGGCTTTGCAAATGAGCATTTCTATGCGGGCTTCCCGCATTTGTATTGGGCGGGCACGGCCCTGCCCCGGCGGTTCGTGGATGCCGCCGCACACTATCATCAAGAGGAACAGGACCAATGACAGAGCTTGAACTGAAACAGCTTCTTTCCAAGATCACCCGGCCGGACGAGACCGCACGCACCGCCGCCCACGCTCACTGGGCCAGCCTGGCCAAGCCGCTGGGCGGGCTGGGCATGCTGGAGACCATGCTGGAGGATGCCGCCGCCCTGACCGGCACGGCAGAGCTGGCGTTTTCCCGCCGGGCCGTGCTGGTGCTCTGCGCCGACAACGGCGTGGTGGCGCAGGGCGTGAGCCAGACAGACCAGAGCGTGACCCGGGCTGTGGCCGAGAACCTTGCCGCCCGGCGCACCAGTGTCTGCCAGATGGCAAAAACGGCCCGCTGCGAAGTGGTGCCTGTGGACCTTGGCATGGCCGGGGAGCCGGTGCCCGGAGTGCAGAACTGCCGCATTGCCGCCGGGACGGCGGATTTCACCACCGGCCCTGCCATGACTCGCCAGCAGGCGGTGGATGCCATTGCAGCGGGCATGGGGCTTGTCCGGGCGCAGAAGGCGGCGGGGGTGCAGCTGCTGGCCACGGGCGAAATGGGCATTGGCAACACCACCACCTCCAGCGCCGTGGCTGCGGTTCTGCTGGGTCAGCCCGTGGAGCGGATGACAGGCCGGGGCGCGGGCCTTTCCGACGCGGGGCTTGCCCGCAAGCTGGATGCCATCCGGCAGGGCATTGCGCGGAATCAGCCCGATGCCGCTGACCCTCTGGACGTGCTTTCCAAGCTGGGCGGGTTCGACATCGCCGGGCTGTGCGGTGTTTTTCTGGGCGGCGCGCTGGAAGGCCTGCCCGTGCTGATGGATGGCTTCATCAGCGGGGTGGCGGCGCTGTGCGCGGTGCGGCTCTGCCCCGCCGCGGAAAAGGCCGTGTTTGCCAGCCACTGCTCCACCGAACCGGCAGCAAGGCTGGTGCTGGAAGCGCTGGGCAAAGCGCCCCTGCTCACCGCCGGGCTCCATCTCGGCGAGGGCACCGGAGCGGTGGCAAGCATCCCGCTGTGGGATATGGCGCTGGCCGTTTACCGCGATTGCTATTCCTTCACGGAGGGCGGCATCACGCCGTATACCCCTCAATGCTGACGCTGGTATTGGGCGGTGCCGCCAGCGGCAAGAGCGGGTATGCCGAGAGCCTGGTGTTGAAAACCGCGCTCCCGCGCTATTACATCGCCACCATGCAGGTGTGGGATGCCGAGTGTGCCGCCCGGGTGGAAAAGCACCGGAAGATGCGGGCGGCAAAGCAGTTTGAGACCGTGGAGTGCCCCCTGCATCTGGAGAACATCCGTCTGCCTGCCCGGGGAACTGCGCTGTTGGAGGATCTGGGCAACCTGACCGCCAACGAGCTCTACGACCCCGCCGGGGCGGGAGAAAATGCGGCTTCGGCCATTTTGGAAGGACTGAACCAATTGGCCGGACAATGCGCGCACCTCATCGTGGTCTCCAACGAGGTGTTCAGCGGCGGTGCCGACTATGCAGGCGACACCGGGCGCTACCTGAAAGCGCTGGCGCAGGTGAACAATGCCCTTGCCGCCCGGGCCGACCATGTGGTGCGGGTGGTGTGCGGCATCCCGGTCTATTATAAAGGAGTGGAAAAATGATTGGATTGCAGACCATTGCAGTGGCCTTTGCCATGTTTTCGGCCCTGCCGGTGCCGCAGTTCGCGTGGAACCAGAAAAACATGCGGTATGCCATGTGCGCCTTCCCGCTCATCGGGGTGGTCATTGGCGGGCTGTGGTGCCTGTGCGGCGCTCTGCCCCTGCCGATGCCCGCAAAGGCGGCGGGGTTCTGCCTGATCCCGGTCTGGGTCACGGGCGGCATCCACCTGGATGGCTATGCCGACACCTGCGATGCCCTTTCCAGCTATGGCGACCGGGAAAAGAAGCTGGAGATCCTCAAAGACCCCCACTGCGGTGCCTTTGCGGTGATCCGGCTGTGCAGTTATTTTGCGGCCTACCTCGCCCTTTGCGCCTGCGTGGACTTTACGCCCCGGGTGGGCCTTTGCTGGACACTGGCCCTTGTGCTGGAACGGGCCCTTTCGGGCCTGGCCGTGGCATCGTTCCCGATGGCAAAGAACACCGGCCTTGCCCACACCTTTGCCACGGCGGCGGATCGAACTACTGTCCGCCGGGTGCTGATGGTGCTGGCCGCTCTGCTCAGCGCCGCCCTGCTGGCACTGGGCGGCTGGGCGCTGGTGCTGGCGGCGTTGCTGGTGTTTGCACGCTATCATGTTGTTTCGGACAAGCAGTTTGGCGGCATCACCGGCGATCTGGCCGGGTGGTTTTTGCAGAAAGCCGAGCTGTGGATGCTGGCGGCGCTGTGTGCCTGCCAGTGGGGAGGACTGTTATGATCTTTATCATCGGGCCGCTGTACAGCGGCAAGCGCACCTTTGCCCAGCGCCTGCCCGGCACCCGCATTGCGGAGGTGCAGGCCCTGGCCGCAGAGGCTGAGGATCTGGAAAAGCTTGCGGAGGAGCTCTCCGCTTATGATATCGTGATGGCCACCGAGGTGGGCGGCGGCGTGGTGCCCATGGACGCAGGGGAGCGGGCTGCACGGGAAGCCGCCGGACGGCTGGCCTGCCTGCTGGCGGCCCGGGCCGGGTGCGTGGTGCAGATGTTCTGCGGCATCCCCACAGTATTGAAAGGAGAACTGCCCCCATGCTGATCTATCTTCTGCGCCATGGCCTGACGGCCTACAACGCCGAAAAGCGCTATCAGGGCCAGCGGGATATCCCCCTGTGTCCCGCGGGCCGCGCCCAGCTGCGGCAGGCGGATCTCCGGCCGGAAACGGTCTATATCACCCCGCTCTGCCGCACCCGGCAGACCGCTGAGGTGCTCTTCCCGGGTGCAAGGCTCGTGGAGGTGAAAGACCTGCAGGAGATGTGCTTCGGCAGCTTTGAGGGCCGCAATTTCATTGAGATGGAGCATGACCCGGACTATCTGGCCTGGGTGAACGCCAACTGCGAAAGCCCCTGCCCGGACGGCGAGACCAAGGCTGTCTTTTCGGAGCGGGTGTGCAGGGCCTTTGCCGCACTGGTGGACAGGGCCCTTGCCGATGGGGAAGAGACACTGGTCATTCTGGCCCACGGCGGCACCCAGATGGCTGCCATGGAGCGCTACGCCCTGCCCCATGCGGATTATTACCACTGGTGCGCCCCCAATGCGGGCGGCTACGTTCTGGATGCAGGAGATTGGGCGGAGCAGCGGGTGCTGCACCTGCTGAAAACTGTGCAGTACACAAAGGAGGATGCCCGATGATCGAATACGCAGTACTCGGCGGTTTTGTGCTGGACTGCCTCTTTGGCGACCCGGCCTGGCTGCCCCACCCGGTGGTGTACATGGGCAAGGCCATCTCGGCGCTGGAAAAGCGCCTGCGGGCCCGCCTGCCAAAAACGCCTCAGGGGGAACTGCTGGGCGGGGCCATTGTGGCCTTCTGCCTGCCGGTGGGCACCTTTCTGCTGACGAGCCTTGTCTGCCTGGGAGCTGCCCGCATCAGCCCGTGGCTGGGACTGGCTGTCCAGATGTTCTGGTGCGGGCAGGCACTGGCCGCAAAGGGGCTGGCGCAGGAGAGCACCAATGTTTACCGGGAGCTGGTCAAGCCCGACCTGCCTACTGCCCGCAGGGCGGTCAGCCGCATCGTGGGGCGGGACACCCAGGATCTGACGCTGGAGGGTGTGACCAGAGCCGCTGTGGAGACGGTGGCCGAAAACGCCAGCGACGGCGTGATCGCGCCCTTGCTCTATATGCTCATCGGCGGGGCACCGCTGGCCCTGACCTACAAGGCCATCAACACGATGGACAGTATGCTGGGCTACAAAAACGAAAAATATCTCTACTTTGGCCGCATCCCTGCCAAGCTGGACGATGCGGCAAATTACCTTCCCAGCCGCCTTGCCGCCCTGCTGTGGGTGGCTGCCGCAGCCTTTACGCACAATGACGCAAAAGGGGCGTGGAAGATCTGGCGGCGGGACCGCCGGAACCACGCCAGCCCCAACAGCGCCCAGACCGAGAGTGCCTGCGCCGGTGCGCTTGGGGTGCAGCTGGCCGGGCCCGCCTATTACTTTGGCGAATACTACGCCAAGCCCACCATCGGCGATCCGCTGCGCCCCATTGAACCGGAGGATATCCTGCGTGCCAACCGGATGATGTACGTGGCAAGCGCTCTTGCACTGGCGTGGGGCGTGGCAATACGGGCTATTTTGTAACGACCTCGCCCTCTCAGTCATGCCTTGCATGACAGCTCCCCTAAAGGGGGGCCAAGAGCTGGGATCCAGAACCATCCAGGAAAAGGAGAACGAACATGCAACTAGTACATGGCGGCGATTGGGCCGGTTACCGGGCCGAGTTCGGGCGGGATGCGCTGGATTTTTCGGCCAACGTCAGCCCGCTGGGCCTGCCGGAAGGGGTGGCCCGGGCCATCACGGCGGCATTGCCCACGGCCGACCGCTACCCCGACCCCCTGTGCCGGGAGCTGCGGGCAAAGCTGGCGCTCCATGAGAGCGTGCCGGCGGAGCAGATCCTCTGCGGCAATGGGGCGGCAGACCTCATCTTCCGGCTGGTCTGGGCCAGAAAGCCCAGCAGGGCGCTGGTCACCGCCCCCACCTTTGCGGAGTATGCCACTGCTTTGGAAAGTGTCGGATGCACGGTGGAACGCTTCTTTTTGCGGGAGCAGGAGGACTTTGCGGTCACGGATGCGTTCTGTGCGGCCATCCGCCCGGGAGTGGATATGGTGTTCCTCTGCCAGCCCAACAACCCCACCGGCCAGCTGACGGCCCTGCCGCTGGTGGAACAGATCCTCCGCTGCTGCGCGGCGTGCGGCACCCTGCTGGTGGTAGACGAATGCTTCCTCGATTTCCTGCCCGACCATGCCCTGCACACGGCAAAAGGCCTGCTGGGGGAGGGAGATCTGGTCATCCTGAAAGCCTTCACCAAGCTCTACGGCATGGCGGGCGTGCGGCTGGGCTATGCCCTGAGTGCCGACACGGCGCTGCTGGAACAGATGCAGGCCTGCGGTCAGCCCTGGGGCGTGTCCAGTCTGGCGCAGGCGGCGGGCCTTGCCGCGCTGGAGGAGACAGCGTATGTGGAAAAGGTCCGGGCCCTCATTGCCGAACAGCGGCCCCGCCTGACGGACGGGCTGCGGGCGCTGGGCCTGCGGGTGCTGGACGGCAAGGCAAATTACCTGCTGTTTCAGGCCCCGGAGACGCTGGGAGAAGCCCTGCGGCAAAGGGGTGCTGTGCTGCGCAGCTGTGCGAACTACCCCGGGCTGGGCCCCGGCTGGTACCGCACCGCCGTGCGCACCGGATCTGAAAACGAACAGCTTTTGAAACTTCTTGCGGAGGTGCTGGAATGAGCAAGGCAAAGTGCATCATGGTGCAGGGAACCATGAGCGGTGCAGGCAAAAGCCTGCTGTGCGCCGCCCTCTGCCGCATTTTTGCGCAGGACGGTTACCGCGTGGCTCCCTTCAAGAGCCAGAACATGGCGCTGAACAGCTTTGTCACCCGGGATGGGCTGGAAATGGGCCGGGCACAGGTGGTGCAGGCGCAGGCCGCAGGCATCGAGCCGGATGTGCGGATGAACCCCATCCTGCTCAAGCCCAGCAGTGACGTGGGCAGTCAGGTCATCGTGAACGGCGAGGTGCGGGGCCAGATGTCCGCCGCCGCCTACTTCAAAATGAAAAGAGCGCTCATCCCGGAGATCCTCTCAGCCTACAACAGTCTGGCCGAAACCGTGGACATCATCGTCATTGAGGGGGCCGGAAGCCCGGCGGAGATCAACCTGAAGGCAGACGATATCGTCAACATGGGCCTTGCTCGGCTGGTGGATGCCCCCGTTCTGCTGGCGGGCGACATCGACCGGGGCGGTGTGTTCGCCCAGCTGTACGGTACGGTGGCGCTGCTGGAGCCAGAGGAGCGCGCCCGCATCAAGGGGCTGCTCATCAATAAATTCCGCGGCGATGTGGAGATCCTGCGCCCCGGCCTTGCTATGCTGGAAGAGAAAACGCAGCTGCCGGTGCTGGGGGTCGTGCCCTACCTGAAGGTGGACATTGAGGACGAGGATTCTCTTTCCACCCGGCTGGATGCGGGCAGAACGGTCCACCCGCTGGATGCAGCCATCCTCCGCCTGCCGCACATCTCCAACTTTACCGATTTCATGCCGCTGGAGCAGCACCCGCTGCTGGGTGTGCGGTATGTGCAGAATACCCGCCAGCTGGGCACACCGGATCTCATCATCCTGCCCGGCACCAAGAACACAGTGGATGACCTGCTCTGGCTGCGGCAGTCCGGGCTGGAAGCAGCCCTGTTGAAGCTGGCGGCCAACGGCACGCCGGTGCTGGGGGTCTGCGGCGGGTATCAGATGCTGGGCGAGACGCTGGCTGACCCCGGAGGCACGGAGAGCGGTACGGCGCAGACCATGCGGGGGCTGGGGCTGCTGCCCACCCGCACGGTCTTTACCGGCCAGAAGCACCGCACCCAGGACACTGCCGCCGTGACCGCCGCCCCCTTTGCGGGTGCGGCCCTGACCGGATATCAGATCCATACCGGCCGCACCGAGGTGCAGGGTGTGCCCTTCTGCACACTGGCAGACGGCACACCCGAGGGCTGCGTGCAGGACAATGTGTTCGGTACCTACCTGCACGGCCTGTTTGATACCGGTGAACTCACCGAGAAGCTGGTGGCCCTGCTCTGCCGGCGCAAGGGCATTGCGCCGGACAGCGCGGCCCTCATCCCGATGGAGCAGTACCGCCAGCAGCAGTTTGACCTGCTGGCCGATGGCGTGCGCGGCGCGCTGGATCTGGATGCCGTTTACGCGGCCATGGGGTTGGAGAACCCGCGGAGGAATGCACAATGATCCCACAACATCATCTGCCCGCCGACATTGAGCGGACAAGCCTTTCCATCATCACGGCAGAGCTGGAAGCGTTGGGCCTGACCCCGCCGCCCGAGACTGCCGCTGTGGTCAAGCGGGTCATCCACACCACCGCCGACTTTGACTATGCGAAAAATCTGCGCTTCACGCCGGGGGCTGTGGCGGCAGGTGTTGCCGCCCTGCGGGCCGGGACTCCCATCATCACCGACACCAACATGGCGCTTTCGGGCATTTCCAAGCCTGCTCTTGCCCGGCTGGGCGGCAGTGCCCTCTGCTATATGGCGGACCCCGAGGTGGCGCGGACCGCAGCCGAGACCGGAACCACCCGGGCAGTGGCCTCCATGCACCGCGCGGCGCAGGAGCACCCCGGGGCCATCCTTGCGGTGGGCAATGCCCCCACCGCCCTGCTGGCCATTGTGGAGGAGATCGAGGCCGGGCTGCGGCCTGCTCTGGTCGTTGCCGTGCCGGTGGGATTTGTGAATGTGGTGGAAAGCAAGGAAGCGCTGTTTGCCGCCTGTGCAGCCCACGGCGTGCCTGCCATCGCGGCCATGGGCCGCAAGGGCGGAAGCACCGTGGCCGCCGCAGTCTGCAACGCCCTGGTCTACTCTGCCGCCGAGATGCTGGACCCTGCGGCAAGAGGGTGGAAATAGGGCGGAACCGGTAAAAACGCCCCTTTTTACGCTTTTGCTTGACTTTTTGGCAGAAACAAGGTATCGTTTATCTGTATGACGATTGATATATGAGTTGAAGCTTTGCGTGAAAAAGGAAACATTATGGCACAGACGATTTTAGAAGAAAAGAAAAAATCCCGGCTGATGACAGAGGGCAGCATCTGGAAGAGCATCCTGCTCTTCTCGGTGCCGCTGATCCTGGGCAACATGCTGCAGCAGCTGTACAACACCGCCGATTCCATCATCGTGGGCAACTTTGTGGGCAGCAATGCGCTGGCAGCCGTCGGCTCCAGCGGATCGCCCATCTTCCTGCTCATCGGGTTCAGCCAGGGTATTGCCGTGGGTGCCGGTGTCGTGGTGTCCCAGTTTCTGGGAGCCAAGGACAGGGAGGGCGCGCACACTGCAGTTCACACCTCCCTGGCCCTTTCGGCCATTCTGGGTGCGATCCTGACCGTGTGCGGCATTGCCGTCAGCCGTGCCCTGCTCACCGCTATGAACACCCCCGCAGAGGTGCTGGAGGATGCGGTGCTCTATATGCGGCTCTATTTTGGCGGTGTGCTGTTCAGCGTGGTGTATAACATGGCGGCCGGTATCCTGAACGCCGCCGGCAACTCCAAGCGGAGCCTGCTCTACCTGGGCGCTGCCTCCATCACCAACATCGTCCTCGACCTTGTCCTGATCGCCGGATGCAAGATGGGCGTGGCCGGTGCGGCCATTGCCACCGATATCAGCCAGCTGGTGTCCTGTGTGCTCTCCCTGCGGTTTCTGATGCGGGTGGAGGACGATTACCGCGTGACGGCAAAGGAAGTGCGCGTGCACAAAAAGATGGCGGTCCGCATCATCAAGGTGGGCCTGCCCACCGGCATCCAGAACATGGTCATCTCCCTTTCCAATGTGCTGGTGCAGGTCAGCGTCAACGGCTATGGTGCCGCTGCTATGGCAGGCTTTGCCGCCTATATGAAGGTGGATGGCTTCAACATTCTGCCTGTGCTGAGCTTCAGCATGGCGGCCACCACCTTTGTAGGCCAGAACTTTGGTGCGGGCAAGATCGGCCGTGTCAAAAAGGGCACCTTTGTCACCCTGGGCATGTGCATCGTTTACACCATCCTGACCGGTATCCTGCTGCTCGTCTTCCAGGACCCCATCATGCACCTGTTCACCGGCGATGAAACGGTCATTGCCTACGGCAAGATCTGTATGCTCTATTTCTGCCCCTTCTACTGGATGCTGGGCATCCTGCAGGGCCTTGCCGGTACGGTGCGCGGCACCGGCAAGAGCGTGCCGCCCATGGTGGTGCTGCTGATCTCCCTGTGCCTGTTCCGCATCGTTTGGATCCAGTTTGCCCTGCCCCTGTTTGCAGGCATTGAGGGTGTGCTGCTGGTCTACCCGGTGTCCTGGGCTGTGGGTGCAGTGTTGATGGTGCTCTACGCCTGGAAGGGCAAATGGATGCAGCTGCCGGAAGCAATTTCGTAAATCGGGCACTCCTTTCCCCCGGTAAGAGGGCGTTTTATACAAAAAATAACGTATGAATGCGTAAAAATATTCGGGGGGGGGGGGTAAAAATCTGCGAAAATCAGTTGATTTCTGCCGAAAAATGCCGTATACTGAATGATAGTTTCAAATCGAACGACGGACTTCGACAAAAGGAGCTGATGAGATGGAGTGCACACAGGCAGAGGCTTTTGAACAGTATATTCGGGACCTGCGCGTTGTGCGCTCGATCTCCCGGCCCAGCTTTCCGGAGGGTAAAGCTCCCGCTGCCGTGCTGGAAGAGATCCAGACCAACGCGCTGAGATGCAACGCCCTGATGCGGCAGAATGAGGCACTGCTGGCGCAGTTTGTCTACGACCGTGACCCTGCCTCCCTGACCGAAACGGATATCCAGGGACTGAGTGCCTTTGCAGGCAGGCTGTTCAACTACGCGAACAGCGAGGATGTGGGCGTGGCGTTCAAGGTGCATCAACTGCTGCTGGCAGCGGCCCGCAGCCGGGAAGACGTGCCCATGATCGTCAGGGAGCTGTACTACACTGGCATCACCCTGCATTATATGAACGTCCGGGATGAGGCAACTGGCATCAACCTGTTGGGAGATGCGATCGAGGTCTATTTCACGGAAGCTGCTGAATACATGTCACGGTATGAACAGCTGGACAAGAATACCCGGCAGTATCTCATCCGCTGTGTGGGCAACACCCGGCTGGGGATGTCCCGCGGCACCCATGCGGAAAGCTGCCGGTATCTGGAGCGGTTCCGCCGCGCAATGGAGGTCATCCAGTCTGCGCATTACCATGCGCTGGACCCGGAGTTCCCCTGGGAAAGCTACATCTATTCCATGCACATGGACCGCATGACCCTGCTGCCCCATCTGCGGCAGGAGGAGGATCCCGAGGTGGCGCGGCAGGTGCTGGAATCGGCGGACTACATCTGGGGGCACAAGAAGAAGTACAAGGGTCAGGATGCGCGCCTGCAGAACTGGCGGGTGCCCTATTTTTACGCCGCTGCCCGCTACCATGCCGGGGTGGGCAGCCTGGAAGACGTGGTCAAGATCCTTCTGGAATCGGCGGGAAGCGTGGCGCAGGATGATTATTCTGCCGAAGCCATCAACCGGAAGCTGGTTCTGGCGGCCTATCTTTCGGTCTATGCAGAACGTCTGGACGAGGCGGGAGCATAGAGGTATCGTGCAACCGTGGAGCAGGTACGCCGTTCTGCGTATCAGTATCTGGAACAGATGCCGGCCAGCCAGTATCCCCGTGTGGTAAACTCTGCCGCCTGGGAGTTGAGCAAGATCAGCACCAGCTCAGATGAAACGGCGAACCGACGGATGCTGGGCAGCATTCTGGCCGGGCACAAGCCGACCTATGTCCACTCGCTGATGGTGGCAGAGCTGACCCGTGCCCTGCTGCATCGGCAGATCGAGACAAGGCCCGAAACACTGGTTGGCCTGCTGGGCTGCAGGAGCGCGGCCGAGGTGCAGGCCCGGCGGGAAGAGCTCTGCCAGACAGCCTATGAGTGCGGCCTGTACCACGACCTTGGCAAGTGTGCCGTTTTGATGTACATCGACAACAACGCCCGCCGCCTGCTGGATGAGGAGTTTTTCTGCATCCAGAGCCACCCAAGGACCGGCGCTGACATTTTGAATAGAATGGGCTGCGGAAGAACGCTGGCCCTGGCGGCGCTCTATCACCACTGCTATTACAACGGCAAGGGCGGATATCCCAATGATGTACCCTCCTGCCCGCCGGAGATCAAGGGGATCGTGGATGCGCTGAGCGTGGCAGACTCGCTGGATGCCGCCACCGATAATATCGGTCGGTGCTACAACCTTGCCAAGCCCTTCCGCACGCTGCTGGAAGAGCTGCGGGCCCAGAGCGGCACCCGCTATGCGCCCAATGTGGTCGCCCTGTTCGAGGACGAGCGTTTCTGCCAGCAGCTGGCAGAGAACACGGATGCCGAGCGCAAAAGGGTGTATCTGCAGGTGTATCACGCCGGAAGGGAAGAAAAATAAATATCATAAGCAAAAGGAGCCTCTTGGGCTCACATCCCCTGTCTCTACAGGGAAATAGGTGTGAGTGCCAAAAGGCTCCTTTTCTTTTGCTCTTATGATATTAGATGCAAAAAGCTTTGTCAAGCACCGGCGGCTGCATCGCTTCAGCCGGGGTACTTAGCCACTTCCAACAGTTCCTCCGCCCGGCGGACCTGTTCCGCCGTGGGGGGAACAGCATCGGGCAGGGGATAGGAGATGCCTAGCTTCTGCCACTTGAACAGCCCCAGCGTGTGGTAGGGGAGAACCTCCACCCGCTGCACCGTTTTCAGGCTGCGGATGAAATCTGCGGTCCTGCGCAGGCCCTCATCGTCATCGGTGAGGCCGGGCACCAGCACATGCCGGATCCAGAGCGGAATGCCCAGATCAGAAATGTGCCGTGCCATGGCTAAGATGTTGGCATTGTCCCTGCCGGTAAGCTGACGGTGCTTCTCCGGGTCGATCTCCTTGAGATCCAGGATCACCAGACTGGTGGAAGCCATCAGGGTATCGAAGGCGGCCAGGTAGGCGGGGTCATCGGGCTGGAACGGCTGACCGGCCGTGTCCAGCGCGGTGTGCACCCCCTTGGCGCGTGCCAGCTGGAAGAATTTTGTCAAGAAGTCCATCTGCCGCAGCGGTTCGCCGCCGCTGACGGTGATGCCGCCTTTCTTGCCCCAGTAATTGCGGTAGCGCCAGACGTGCTGGAACAGCTTCTCCGGAGACCATTCCGTGCCGCCCTCAGCGCTCCACGTTTCGGGGTTGTGGCAGTACTTGCAGCGCAGGGCACAACCCTGCAGAAAGACAACGAACCTGACACCCGGCCCGTCCACCGAGCCGAAGCTTTCCAGCGAGTGGACGAGACCGACAGGGTCACAGTGCGGCATGGCAGGTGCGGGAGATCACGTCCATCTGCTGCTCGCGGGTCAGGTCGATGAACTTGACCGCATAGCCGGAGACGCGGATGGTGAAGTTGGCGTATTCTTCCTTTTCGGGATGCTCCATGGCATCCAGCAGCTTCTCCTTGCCGAACACGTTCACGTTCAGGTGGTGTGCACCCTGATCGAAGTAGCCGTCCAGCACCTGCACCAGGTTCTCCTTGCGCTCGCCCTCGCTGTGGCCCAGAGCCTCGGGGTTGATGGTCTGGGTGTTGGAGATGCCGTCCAGAGCCCAGTGGTAGGGCAGCTTGGCAACAGAGTTCAGGGAAGCCAGCAGGCCGTTCTGCTCCGCACCGTAGCTGGGGTTTGCACCGGGTGCAAAGGGGGTAAAGGCGGCACGGCCATCGGGCAGAGCACCGGTGTACTTGCCGTACACCACGTTGGAGGTGATGGTCAGGATGGAGGTGGTAGCCTCGGAGTTGCGGTAGGTGTGGCGCTTCTTGATCATCTCCAGGAAGGTGCGCAGCAGCCACACGCCGATCTCATCGGCACGGTCGTCATCGTTGCCGTACTTGGGGAAGTCGCCCTCCACCTCATAGCCGGTGGCCAGGCCGGTCTCGTCGCGCACGACCTTGACCTTGGCGTACTTGATGGCGCTCAGGGAGTCGATGACGTGGGAGAAGCCTGCAATGCCGGTGGCAAAGGTGCGGCGCACATCGGTGTCGATCAGGGCCATCTCGGCTTCCTCGTAGTAGTACTTGTCGTGCATATACTGGATCAGGTTCAGCACGTTGACGTACAGGCCGGCCAGCCAGTCCAGCATCTGGACATACTTGGGCAGGACTTCGTCATAGTTCAGGTACTCGCTGGTGATGGGAGCATAGTTGGGGCCGCACTGCTCGTGGCTCTTCTCGTCCACGCCGCCGTTGATGGCGTACAGCAGGCACTTTGCCAGGTTGGCGCGGGCACCAAAGAACTGCATCTCCTTGCCGGTCTGGGTGGCAGACACGCAGCAGCAGATGGAGTAATCGTCGCCCCAAACGGGCTTCATCACATCATCGTTCTCGTACTGGACAGAGCTGGTATTGATGGACACCTTGGCAGCGTACTTCTTGAAGTTCTCGGGCAGGGCAGAGGAGTACAGAACGGTCAGGTTCGGCTCCGGTGCGGGGCCCATGTTCTCCAGAGTGTGCAGGAAGCGGTAGCAGTTCTTGGTGACCATGCTGCGGCCGTCCATGCCGATGCCGCCCACTTCCAGGGTGGCCCACACGGGGTCGCCGGAGAACAGCTGGTTGTAGCTGGGGATGCGGGCAAACTTGACCATGCGGAACTTCATCACCATGTGGTCGATCAGCTCCTGAGCCTGGCTCTCGGTCAGGGTGCCGTTCTCCAGATCGCGCTGGATGTAGATATCCAGGAAGGTGGAGATACGGCCCACGCTCATGGCAGCGCCGTTCTGGGTCTTGATGGCGGCCAGATAGCCGAAGTACAGCCACTGGCAGGCTTCCTTGGCGTTCTTAGCGGGCTGGGAGATATCGCAGCCGTAGACCTCGGCCATCTTCTTCATGCCCTTCAGGGCGCTGATCTGGCGTGCGATCTCCTCGCGCAGGCGGATCACATCATCGGTCATGGTGCCGTCGCCGCAGTTGGCGAAATCTTCCTGCTTGAACTTGATCAGGGCATCGATGCCGTACAGGGCCACGCGGCGGTAGTCGCCCACGATGCGGCCGCGGCCGTAGGTGTCGGGCAGGCCGGTGATGATGTGGGTGTGGCGGGCAGCCTTCATCTCAGGGGTGTAGGCATCGAACACAGCCTGGTTGTGGGTGCGGGTATAGTCGGTAAAGATCTTGTGCAGCTCCTCGCTGGGCTGATAGCCGTAGGTGGTGCAGGCCTGCTCTGCCATCTTGATGCCGCCGTAGGGCATGAATGCACGCTTCAGGGGCTTGTCGGTCTGCAGGCCGACGATCTGCTCCAGATCCTTCAGGGTCTCGTCGATATAGCCGGGGCCGTAAGCGGTCAGGCTGCTGACGACTTCGGTCTCCATGTCCAGCACGCCGCCCTTGGCGCGCTCTTCCTTCTGCAGCTTCTGCAGGGCACCCCACAGCTTATCGGTCGCCTCGGTGGGGCCAGCCAGAAAGCTTTCGTCGCCGTCGTACGGGGTGTAGTTCTTCTGGATGAAGTCGCGGACATTGACTTCCTCTTTCCAGATGCGGCCCTCAAAGCCTTCCCACTGTTCAAAATTGATCATTGGAACCTCCTTGCTCCATTCCATGCGCGGGTTAGCGCATTCTAACTATTGAGCCTTTGAAAAACCGCACTGTATAGGCGGCTTTCTGGGGGCGAAACGGTCTTGAACTGCTGTCTGCAGCAGTTCTAACTACAAGGTGTAGACAAAAATGAAAACCTGCCCACAAAATCTTGCGTTACTATAATAACAAGAACCACTTTAAAAAGCAATAGAAAACAAGTGGGTTTTCTTCCAAAGCAAGGGAGATTCTTTGGGCAGAATGTAGAAAAAAAGCTAAAACCCCGGCGACACACACCTTTTTCGCGAAAAATTGCAAATTGAGGGTTGACAAGACTAACCATCTATGGTATTCTGTTCTCGCAGCGGCGGTTAGCTAACTCTAACCACGATGCACCAAAAAACGGAGCGTCTGCAAGCGCTCCGTTCCATTCCTCCATTCCATACTCTCTTTTTCTTGGCAGGATGCAGCATTCTGGTTTGCTCTGCATCCGCTGCGCGGCACACAGGGCTCTGGTACGGCACTGTGCGCAGATGAAAACAAAAACGGGACACTCAGCTTGACCACCTGAGTGCCCCGATTTTTGTTTTGTTCCGGTCGTTTATCAGCCGCATCCCGGGGAGCGGGCAACATTCTTTACACCACCGCATCCCGCAGCAGCTGGTAGATCGCCTCCGCGTTTCCATCGGGGGAGCGGAGGAAGACGAATTTTCCGTTTACCTGGCAGACCCCGTCCGAATAGACGGTGAAGAGCAGGTTCTGGCTGGCATCGTCTGCAAAGCGCAGGGTGATGGAATGCGCTTCGTAGTCGTGAGAATAGGAGCGGGCGTTCTGGCTGAACTTTTGATAGCAGCTCGCGTTTTGCAGGATCTCGAAAAATGCCTGATAAGTATCATCGCCCGCAGAATAGGCACGGGTGGTGACCACAGAGGGGCTCAGGCTGACGGTATCTTCCACGCTGACGGAGACGGAAGTGCTTTTATTGATGTCGGTTTTCAGGTCAACGCGGCGGTTGGAAACGAATAACAGCACGAACAACACGACCCAGAGGGCCATGATGGCATAAAAACGGAGACTTTTGTTTTCCATAAGGCGTTCTCCTTTGGCGGGCCGCACAGCAGGCGGCCAGAGATCTTCAAAGAGTACGCTTTCATTATAGTGCCGGAACGCGCAGGATGTCAACTGTTCTCCAGATGCTTCTGCGCGGCAAAGGTGCCTGCGGCGCTGGCGGCAAACACAAAATAGTAGCTTGCGATGCGGAAGAGCATCAGGGTGCTCATAGCCTCGCCGCTGGTCATAAAGCTGCTGAACACCAGCAGAAAGGCTGTTTCAATGGAGCCCATGCCTGCTACATTGGGCAGGGCGTTGGAAAGGAAGAGCATCAGACTGGTGAGCAGCTGTACCTGCCAGAAGCTCAGCCCGCAGGAAAGTCCCATGAAGCGGATGCAGAACCACGGCAGGGTGAACATCAGAAACAGCTTGAGGGTCTGCACGGCAAGGATGCGGGCACAGCGGCCCTTGTCGGCCAGCAGGAGGCGGCTCTCGGTGGCCAGGGTGTCCAGCTGCTCCAGCCACTTTTCCCGGCGGGTCTGCCATGGTTCCGTTTTGGGCAGAAAGCCCATGGCCCAGCGGGCCAGCCGCTGCACCAGCGGCGAGACACAGAGCAGCACCAGCGTCACGATGACCAGCGCCACCACGCAGTAGGCGGCGGGCAGATAGTGCATCACGCCGGAGGTGTTGGCGGCGAGCCAGCGGTACTGCAGCAGGAGCATCACAGTGGCATAGAGCAGAACGGTGGTCTTGTGGAATACATATTGCAGGGTCATCAGGCCCACACCGGGGCCCAGCGGCAGGCCGCAGTGGTAGAGATAGTAGGACTCCATGGGCACAGCCCCGGCACCCAGGCCGACCACGTTGCCAAAGATGCCCACAAAGGCGGCATCCATGCCGCGCCGCAGGGTGAAGCCCGGCAGGCGGCAGCGGATGATGAGCCAGCAGACGATTCCCTCAAGCAGGGGGTATGTCAGGCCGATGGCCAGCACCAGCAGCACCTGCCAGAAGGAGAGCTGGGCCAGCGCGGTCGAGATCTCGGCCCAGTGGCTGCTGAAGATAAAAACCACTACACAGGTCAGCGCCAGCAGCACCAGCAGAGAAAGGATCGCTTTTTTGCGGGAGGGCTGCTGGGGGGTGTTGGTCTGTTCCATGAGACAAGGCTCCTTTCACGATACTGCTTGCAGTATAACACAGCGGGGCCTTGCTTTTGTGAACTGAAACAAAATTTTTCTCGTCACTTTGTGTGATATGATAAAAAAGAACCTCTCCGGCTCACTTCGTTCGCCAGCTTTCCTATGAGGAGAAGTGGCATTGCGAAGCAGTGACGGAGAGGTTTTGTGTTACTTTTTCGCTGTCAGATCTTCCACAGCAGCCCGGAGCGTCTGCTCAAAAGCCTCCTTGGAATAATACTGCTCGTACATTTTGCGGCATTCTGTCCGCATGGAAGCCAGCTCTTCCGGGTGTTCAATGGCGTGCTCCAGCAGGACAGCCAGCTGCTGCGGGTCGTCGTTGTGGTAAACGAAGCCGTTCCGCCCCTCGGAGATGAGCCCGGCGGTGCCGGTGTGCTCCGATACGATGGATGGCTTGCCGAAGATCAGACCCTCGGTGACAAAGGTGGGCATGGGATCGTCGCGGGAGGCGCAGACCAAACCGGTGCACTGCTCCATCAGGCTCTTGATCTCGTCACGGGTGAGCCGCTTGCAGTAGTACACGTTTTCCGGGTAGTCTGCGGTCAGGGCGCGGACGGAGTCCATCATCTCCTTGTCAGCGGCCTGGCCCACAAAGAGGAAGGAGGCCTTCTCCCGTACCTCGGGCGGCAGCAGGCGGATGGCCTTGCAGAAGATATCGTGGCCCTTGCGGCGCTCAAAGGAGCCCACCGTGGCAAACAGCGGGCGGCCGTGGTTGTAGCCCAGATCGGTGCGGACAAAGTTCTCTGCCGCGTAATCAGGCAGGCCGTAGATGAGCGGCCGGATCTCGAACTCGGGCCGCACGGCGTGCATGGCGTTGGCGGCGTGGCTGCCCACCGAGTAGACCCGGACATTCTCTCCCAGCTGGGTGGGGATCTGGTGGGCAATGTGGGGATAGCCTGCAAAGGCATCGTGGAGCCACCACAGCACCGGCACGGCGGTGCCGCTCAGGGCACGGACAGCCCGGGCCATGACCACCGTGTTGGCGATGACGAAGTCGGCACAGAGGGCCATGCCCCAGGCATCGGAGACATTGCGGCAGGACGACCGGGTGATGACCGAGGCCCCGGCATCCAGGAAGAGATGCAGGGAGCCGCCATCACTGGGGCCCAGCACAAGTACCTCATACCCCATGCTGCGCAGCACCGGCACGGCACTCACCAGCACGATGGGTGCACCGGTCATATCCAGCACATGGCTCATAATAAAGGCACGTTTGCCGTGGGCCGAAAACGCATCCTCGGCGCAGATGCCGCGCTCGTAGTGGAGCAGAGCCTGCGGGATGAGAGTGGGCTTAGTGCAGAGCTGCGCGGCCAGCGCCAGCAGCTCGGGCACATTTTCGGGGTCATGGGCGGCGGCGCGGCAGCGCTCCAACAGGGTGCGGCTGACCACGGCGCAGCGGTTCTGCGCCTGCAGCGGCTGGCTCTGATAGAGGGCAGTCGCCCCGCCAAAGCCGAACACAGCGTTGCAGACGACGTAATCCGCCCCATCCTGCAGGGCTTTGGCAAAGTACATCAGGGCGGTGGACATCAGCTCCACGTCCTCGGCGGCCAGAAGCACGCCGTCCACGCTTGCGGTCAGTTCCCCGTCCAGCCGGTCCACCAACCGGAACTTGCGGTGGAGCTGGTCAGTCAGGGTGGCTTTCAGGGCCGTGCTGCGGGCCGATGCGCAGACCAGCAGATAGGTGCTCTGGGTGTTGCTGTACTCCTGCAGGGCCAGCTGACGCTGCTGCAGGGGGGTGTAATTGTTATACATGGCTGTTCCTCCGTTCCGCTTCTCAGTTTCCACGGTGGAACAGGCGCATCAGGCTGCGGATGGGAGCAGTGAGCTTCCAGCTTTTACTGGAAAACACGCTTTCCAGCGAGGTCTCGTAGGCAGTGCTCCGGGCCTGCAGATCGGCGTTTTTCTGGTGCAGCTGTGCGATCTCCTGCTGCAGGGCGGCCACCATCTGCTGCTGGGCCGCGGCATTCTGCTCCAGCTGCTGGATATGCTGCTTTTCGCTGTCCTTGCGCAGCTGGAGCTGCTGCACGCCCTGCAGCACGGCGCAGAACAAAGGCTCGTCTGTCAGGGTCTCCAGCGGGAAGTAGCCATAGCTCACCACCAGCTTCATCCCGGCGGGGTAGTGGGTGGTGCCCTCCAGCCGGTAGTTGGGGTCATCGCCCAGGAACAGGGTGCTTCCGCCGGAAAGGTTCAGGCCGTTGGTGGGCACGCAGATGATGCGGTCGTCTGAAAAGATCAGGTTGGTGATGCAACAGGGCAGCTCACCCGGGTCGAACCGCAGGGCCTGCACGGCCACCGGCAGCTCAAAGGTCGCGGTCACGGCACCGGTCAGCTCGTCGGTGGTGCAGTCGGGCGCGGTCAGGGTGTCCTTTTCCGAAAAGCCGAAGCCTGCATCATAATAGAGCAGCGGCTGCAGCAGAGTGGGCGAGTCAGTATGCATCTCGCGCTGGGGGTGTGCCGCAAGGTAGGACTGCACCTTTTGTTCCAGGAAAAGGCAGCGCTCTGCCAGATGGGAAGCACCTTCGTCCGAAAGCTTGAGCTGCTGTTCCAGCTCGGCGATCTTTTCCTGCAGAGCCGCAGTGTTCTCAGGAGCTGCGTTGTTCATAACCGGATTCTCCTCATAATATTATTTCACTTCAGCAGAGGGGGCACCCTCTGCAAAAAATCAGTGTTTTGCCGCAAAATGACGCTCAGGCGCTTCGGTGCGGGCGCTGCGCCGGCGGGGCGCTTCCGCCGCCTTCTGCTCCCGGCGGGAGGTGAGCCAGAACTTCAGGTCCCGGCGGCGCACCAGCAGCTCGCAGATGAGCAGGGTGGAGCCCAGCGAAAGGGTGAACTGCAGCACCATGCCCAGCACCGGGTGAGCCGCAAACTTCTGGGGCATCAGATACCAGGGAATGGCCGTGAGCTCCACGGTGTGGACGCAGAAGATGAACAGCGAACGGCGGCCAATGGCCTGGATGGCGTGGGTGACAACGTTCTCCACCCTGCGCTGGAACCAGATGACGATGGAAAGGATGCCCAGGCCCGTTACGGCATCCAGCAGGATGCTCACGGGGCCGAGGGTCCACTCGGCCATTGAGACGCAGTCTGTGCTCTTGGTAAGAAGCACCAGTGCGGCCACAGCCAGCGCCGCCGCGATCATCCCGCCGCGCAGACGGGGCGAGAGAGGCTGTTCAAAGATCTTATACTTCTTGGCAAGGTAGCCCACATACAGAGCCGGAACAGTGACCATGCCCTGGCCGATGCAAAAAGGAGCCTCCCAGGTGATGCAGATGCCCCAGCCTAACAGCATGGTACCCAGCACCGCCCAGTTTATGTACTGCTCCGGGAAGATATTCAGGATGAGATCCAGCAGGACCCATGCGATCATCAGCGAGAGCAGATACCACATGGGGCCGCAGGAGAAGAACAGCTGGCCGAAATAGGTGGCCGTGTGGGGCAGGCCCAGTGCAAAGCCGCCCAGCACCTTGTAGGTCTCGTAGGTGGCGTTGTGCAGGCTGCCGAACAGGCTGTAATGGATGATAAAATGGAACACGGTGGTGGCAATGCCTGTATAGATGTAAGGCTTGAGCAGCGTTTTGAACTGCTGGTCGATGCACTTGCCGATGGAGCGCTTGCGGAAGCCGTAGCCGCTGGCAATGTAAAAGGCCGCCATCAGGGATTCGCGGTAGGCGAACATGCAAAAGGTCAGCGGGTTGATGTGGCTGGCATCGCCCATGGGGTAAAGCTCACCGGTGTGGGCAAAGACGATGGTCAGCATGCCGACACCCTTGAGCAGATCGAACATGCCCAGCGAATTTGCGGCACGGCATTTGGTTCCCTCCATAAAAAGGTCCTCCTCTGCGCCGCACCCCGCCCCGGGATGGCAGAATTGCCGGATTTTTGGCGCATCATGTTAAAAATTAGAGATATTTATAATAAGTATAATGCTTTTTGCCCTTGCTGTCAATCAAACGCAGGGAGAAAGCACGGTAGGCGGATACCGGGAAAAGTGTACCACACTCACGGCCTGCCCGCAACAAAAGGCAGGATTTACATCCGGGTGCACAGATTGACTGCAAGTCTAAGTTGCATATTTGTGCAATTAAATCTTGCATTTAAGCCCTCTATGCGGTATACTCTAGGCTAGAGTGCCCAGAAGATTCCATTTGGCGGAAACAAAAGGGAATAATTTAACAAAAATAAACAGGGAGTGTAAAATAATGGCAAACAAGGCTTGTAACGAAGTTGTGACCGTGGCAAATATGCCGATGACCGTTTTTGATATGATCTCTGCGATGCAGAATAAGTATGCTGACCGTGTGGCGTTCCGCTATGTGGAGGGCAAGGACATGGTGGTGGAAAAGACCTACGCTCAGTATGTGCAGGATATCCGCAAAGCGACCGGCTACCTGCAGCAGGAGCTGGGTGAGCCCAAGGGCAAGAAGATCGTCATCCTGAGCCGCACCAACTATGAGTATGGCGCGGTCGTTTTCGGCACCATGATGGCAGGCGCTGTCATCGTGACCCTGAACCAGGGCAAGACCTGGGCCGAGCTGGAGCATGAGCTGGGCATGGTGGAGCCGGACCTCATCTTCAATGATGGCATCGATTACGGCTACCGCGCCCAGCTGGAAGCGCTCTATGGCGCTCAGCTCCGCCCCATGGATGCCTGGACTGCTGCCCCTGAGGCTGAGATGGTCAACCGTATCGACCACGAGGGTCTGCTGATGCTGATGTTCACCTCCGGCACCACCGGCCGCAGCAAGGGAGTGATGCTGAGCGAGAAAAACTACTTCACCGCCTGCCAGATGTACATCGATGGCCTGAAGTCCGTCCTTGACCATGAGGAGCGGCTGGTACCCCAGTACCTCGACCAGACCTTCAGCCACTTTACGCTGGTGCCCATGTTCCATCTGGCCGGTTTCATCTGTTACTTTGTCTATGGCATACAGGGCTGGACCTTGAATCTCTGCTGTGATGCCCGCGACCTGCGCCGGGATATGAGCCTGATGCACAGCGATGCCATGTCTACCCCTCCGGTGCTGGTGGAGATGATCTGCAACGAGGTCAAGCGCGGCCATGCCGACCGCCTGAACGGGCTGTGGAACCTGAGCTGCAGCTCTGCCATCCTTGATCCCGCCATTCTGAGCGATCTGGTGAAGAATGGCTTCTACATCAATCAGTGCTACTCCATGACCGAGCTGGCCGGCTATGGCCTGCTGAACGTGACCCAGGAGGGCGACCACCTGCGTGCCCTGGGCAAGCCGGACGGCTTCTGTGAGGTCAAGGTGGACGAGACCGGCGAGATCTGCGTCCGCGGCGGCTGCGTGATGCTGGGCTACTATAAGGACCCCGAGGCCACTGCCGAGACCATCGACAAGGACGGCTGGCTCCACACCGGCGACCTGGCCCGCGTGGACGAGGAAGGCTACTACTATATGACAGGCCGCAAGAAGAACCTCATCATTCTGGACAGCGGCGAGAACGTCAGCCCCGAGGAACTGGAAAAGCTGCTGGGCAAGTGCGATGCCATCAAGGAGTGCATCGTCAAGGAGATGGGCAAGAAGATCGGCACCGTGGTCTGCTGTGAGGATGACAAGCAGCAGCAGGTGAAGGCTTTTGTCACCGAGCTGAACCGCACCCTGCCCATGTACAAGCGCATCTCCGTTGTAGAATGCAGCACCGAGCCCCTGCCCCGCAACGCGCTGGGCAAGCTGCTGCGCAGGTAAAACCAAACGGGAGAAAAAAGGAGCAGACCATGGTAAACAATGTCTATGATCTTGTCACCTGGACAATGGAGCAGGAATTCTCCGGGCAGGTGGCCTTCCGCTGGGTAGAGGATGCCACCGGCACCGTGAAGGAAAAGACCTATGCCGAGTATGCACAGGATATCCGCCGCGCCGCTGCCTGGTTTGCCCGGAACATCCCGGAAGTGGAGGGCAAGCGGGTGGTCCTGCTGAGCCGGAACTGCTATGAGTACGGCGTGAATACCTTTGGCGCTGTGCTGGCCGGGGCTGTTCTGGTAACGATGAACCAGAAAAAGACCTGGGACGAACTGAGCTGGGAGCTGGAGCTGGCAGAGCCTGCCCTCATCCTGAACGATGGGGTGGACTACGGCTGCCGTGACCAGCTGGAGGCTGCGTATGGGGAACGCCTGCGGCCGATGGATGTCTGGAAGGACACCGCGCCCGGCGGGCTGGAAAAGAAGATCGACCCCAATGCCCTGATGGTCATGCTGTTCACCTCCGGTACCACCGGCCGCAGCAAGGCCGTGATGCTGGCAGAGCGGAACTTCTTTACCGTGATGCAGATGCACGTTGCCATGGGCGACCACTTGCTGGACTTCAAGCACCGGCAGCTGCCCAAGGACAAAAACGATGTCCTGAGCAACTTTGCCATCCTGCCCCTGTTCCATCTGGGCACCTTTATCTGCCTGTTCTCCTGGCCCTTCAAGGGCTGGGCCCTGAACCTTTGCAGTGACCTGCGGAATTTCTACCGGGATCTGGGCCTGATGCACAGCGATTCCATTGCCGTGGCCCCGGTGCTGATGGAGAGCATCTACAAGGATGTCAAGCGCGGCCGCGCCGATAAGCTGAACGGCCTGTGGAACCCCTGCGGCAGCTCTGCCATGTTCGACAGCGAGATGTTGCTGGGTCTGGTGGAAAACGGCATGTACATCACCCAGTGCTACGGCATGACCGAGACCTGCGGCGATGGTCTGGTGAACTACGCCCAGGCAGAGCCCCATATCCGGGCGCTGGGCAAGCCGGACGGCCACTGTGAGTACAAGCTGGATGAGACCGGCGAGATCTGCATCCGGGGCGGCTGTGTGATGCTGGGCTACTATAAGGACCCCGAGGCCACTGCAGAGATCATCGACAAGGACGGCTGGCTCCACACCGGCGACCTGGCCCGTGAGGACGAGGACGGCTATTACTATATGGTGGGCCGGAAGAAGAACCTGATCATTCTGGGCACCGGCGAGAACGTCAGTCCCGAGGAGCTGGAAAGAAAGCTCAACGCCTGCCCTGAGGTGCAGGAGTGCGTGGTCAAGGAGATGGGCAAAAAGATCGGCGCGCTGATCTGCTGTGCCGAGGAAAAGCAGGCGGAGGTCCGGGCCTTTATCACTGGGCTGAACCGTACCCTGCCGCTGTACCAGCGGATCACGGCGGTGGAGTTCAGCACCGAGCCCATGCCCCGCAACGCCATGGGCAAGCTGCTGCGCAGGTAAGTGCGGAAATTGTAAAAAAAGCGCAAAACCGGGCGGTCGGTGTGTTGCATTTCCTCCATAAAACAGGTATTATAAAACACAGGAATGCCCCGCCGGCTGGCTAAACCGGCCCGGCGCGTGGCATACTGAAACTGCGCCCTTGCAGGCGATAAAAAATCCCTCACGGAAAGGAAGATTTTTTGATGGAAAGAGCAGAAATCATGTCTCAGATCCTGGCAATTCTGGAGGACGTGGCAGAGATCTCGCCCGAGGATGTCAACGAAAACAGCGTGATGATGGATGATCTGGATCTGTCCTCTATGGAGATCCTGACCATCGTGGCCGATCTGGAAGAGACCTTTGGTCTGCGCATCCCCGAAAAGGAGCTGCGCAACTTTGTGACCATCGGCGATCTGGCCGATTATCTGGCCGAGAACGCGGGGTAAATTCCGGATGAATGCAGAGCAGCGCGCGGTGTTTCAGGGCATCGTCTACTACTACCGCGAAAATCAGGTCCTCTGCCGCTATCAGGCCACGCTGAAGGAGACCGTTGACCCGGCCCTTCTGCAGCAGGCACTGGATGCGGCCCGCCCGCTGGCAGAGTATTATTTCTGCCATGTGGTGTGGGAAAAGCGGGAGGCCCGTCTGGAGCCCAACACTGCCCCCTGCCGTGTGCGGCAGGGCAGCACCCAGCCAAAGATCCCCGAGGAGACGAACGATTATCTCTTCTCGCTGGGCTATGAGGGGAACACGGTCTATCTGGACTGGTTCCACTTCCTGGCCGATGGCCGGGGCAGCGCGCCCTTTTTCACCCTGCTGCTCAAGCTCTACTGCAACCTGCGCTCCAACGCTGGTTTTGTGTGCGAGGCCCTTGTCTCTGATCCGCCCTACGATGTGGAACAGCTGCTGGCCCGCTACCCGGAGAGCCAGGTGGCCAACAACATGCAGAAGGACGTGCTGCAGATCCACGAAGGCACGCCCCATTTTCAGCGGCTGCGGCTGGACAGACAGAGCCTTGTGGATCTGGCGCAGAAGGAGGGCATGAAGCCCTTCAGCGCCCTCATGGGGCTGACCTGCCAGGCAGCGCAGCGGTATCTGGAAAAGAATGACCTTGTGTACAGCTATGCCGCCGACACCCGCGCGGCGCTGGGGGTGCCGCATGCCCTGTACAACTGCATTGCGTCCTTTCAGCTGTCCCTGCGGCTGGAACCGCAGGCCCGGCTCCACAGCTTTGCAAAGCAGCTCGACCATGAGATCCGGGAAAGCCTGACCCCGGAGCGCCGCCTGTTCCGCATGGCCGAACAGATGGGCTGGGTGTATCAGGTGTTCCGGCAGAAGGCCGCACTCAAGATCAAGAAGCGTGTGTTCCAGATGGGCGAGTACATCAGCGGCTTCCCGGCAGATTTCTGGGTCAGCTACATCGGCAGCCCGCTGCTGCCGCACAGCCCGGAGCTGGAAGCGTATCTGACCGATTTCCAGACCTGGGTGCTGCCGGACGGTGCGTCCCTTGCAATGGAGGTCACCAGCCTGCACGGCGTGCTGACCTGCTGCATTGAGAACAAGGTGGACAAGCCCGGCTACCTCGAGGCCCTGCGCGACGTGATGGAGCAGGAGGGCATCAGGGTGCTGGAAGCGGTACATATTTTCTGAAGCAACAATAACAGCGAACCCCCCAGTGCAGATCGCACCGGGGGGTTCGCTGTTTAGTTAGCATCCTCACCCTCTCCGTCATTGCTTGCGCAATGCCACCTCTCCCGAAGGGAGAGGTAAGACATCACAGAGGGCAGATGCTGCGAAGTACAACCTCTCCGTCATCATCGCTTCGCTCGATGCCACCTCCCCTAGTAGGGGAGGCTCTGGCGTGCCGCAAGGTTCTGGCGTTTTTGCGCTGTGTGCTGCTGCCGTGACCCTCTGTTGCAAGGCGAAACCTTTTTGCCAAGGGCTCCCCTACTAGGGGAGCTGTCGAGCGAAGCGAGACTGAGAGGTTGTTCAGGGCAACGGATTCCCGTGAGCCGCCCTTGGCTCCCCCTTTGGGGGAGCTGGCAAAGCCGTCAGGCTTTGACTGAGAGGGTGAGGATGCTAAAGGGTTCGCCACTTACCCCTTCATCTGATTCCAGCTCCGAATAACTTCCCAGCGGCTGACGGAATCCTCCGCAGACGCATCCGGGGCGAGGAGCTGGTTCTCGATGGCCCATGCAAGGGCCTGCTGGACCGGGGCAGCATCGGCAGGGAGAAGAGCAGCGGGGGCCGGGGTCCCGGCGGCTTCCCACAGCAGCAGGGCCAGCTCCCCGGCGTTGTTGGGGATGGCCGCACCGGCAGGCAGGACGGTGTTCAGGTACAGCTCGGTGCCGATCATGTAGCCGGTGTAGCCCAGCACGGCAGCGCCAGCACCCGCCGTGCCGATTATGGCGGCGGTGCCCAGAATGCCGGGGCCTTCGCTTTCAATGGTGGCTTCCCGGTACTGGGCTTCCACGGTAACGGTCTTGCCTTTTTCCACTGCATTGGCCGGGATGGTAAAGCTTTCGGCGTTGTAGGCCACATTGGGGTTGCCCAGCAGGCTTTCCTCACTGATGGTCCACTGGTCGAACACCATGCCCTCCGGCACGGCATCCGGGTTCAGGGTCACCTTTGCTTCTGCATCCACCGGCACGGTGCCGCTGGTCAGCGCATCACTGCCGCCGGTCGTAAAGCTGCCGCCCACCACTTTCAGGGTGTAGGTCTCCGGTTCCGGTTCGGGTTTGGGTGCCGGGTCGTTCAATTGCAGCTCAAGGTCAGCCGTAAGGGGCAACTGTACTTCCCGTACCTTGCCGCTGCTCAGCGTCACATACAGGGTGCCGGTGGGCTGGCCGACCACATAAAGTTCATTGGCGGCGCTGTCCAGCGCAGTGGTATCACCGCTCATTTTCAGCGCAGTGATTTTTCCGTTATCAGAAACGGTAATTTTCTTGGCGCTGTTCTCGTAGCCATTGGGAACTTTCAGGAACACGCCGTTCAGGGCGCTGCCGGTAACTTCTTTCAGGAAAATGCCGTTGGTGATGGTGGCGTTGCTGTTCACCGCAACCGAGCAGTTCACCGCCACCCTATGGGGGTTCAGGTCGGGGCTGGTAAAGTCATAGCTTTTCTCGGCGGTAGGCTCCAAAATCAGGCTGTTGTTTTCAAACTTCCAACCATCGCCGGTATAATTCGCCCGGTTGCCGTTCCAATCCTGTGCCACGGCAGGGTAACCGCTTTTCTCAATCACCAGCCGGGTCAGCGGGCTGATGGTTACGGTTGAGCCATTTGCAGGCGGTGCGGTGAAGGTGACTTCATAAACTCCGCGGATATCCTCGAACTCAATCTTGAGATCACTCACACACCAGTCGGAAAGAAGCATGTGCTGCGCACTATCAATGGTTACAACAAGTGGTGGGAGTGATGAACTACCACTAGTATGGTCAAAAACATAAACAATTCTGACAGAAGCATGATATGTTTGATTCGGGATGATATAGCATGAATTGCGATACCCATTGACCGAAACATCGATAAAATCGATGGGGTTTATTGCTGTGAGGGTATAACCCGGTTCTATGCCACTTCCGGTTAGCTCATCTTTGAAAGTGCCGCCGTTGATCGTGCCGCCATTGTTTGTAACGGTGCGCGAAGAAGCCCAATCACCAAACTGACCATTTTCAATGATGCCATCCGATTCATTGGTGACCGAAGAGAAAAAACGGCCACCGATTATTGTGCCATGGTTTGTAACAGCATCCTTAAAAATGCCGCCTTTGATAGTGCCATTGTTCGTAACAGAGGCCATAAAATTTCCATCCGTAACGGTTGCATTTTCGCCAATTACCAGGTTACAGTCGGTTGTGATGGAGTGCCCTACGTGAATGGCAAAAAAATCATAGTTTGTTGGCGCACTGGGGCACAGGGTCAGAATTTTACAATTTTCATCGGCATCGTAAGTCCAGCCATCACCAGTGTAGATATCATGCCCGTTGACTGTTTGGTGAGGGATATTATCCAGAACAGGATAACAGTTTTGTCCGATTTTAAGTTCGCCGTTGCTGCTATCCTCCGCTGCTGCTGCGGTCAATGCCGACACGGGCAGGAATGTCAGCACCATACTGATTGCCACCAACAGGCTGAGTAGTCGTTTCTTCATAGGGGATTCCTCACTTTCCTTGCGCCGGTCTCCCGGCTGGGTAGTATGGGGGCTTATACTCTTCTACTTCCTATAATGCAAAAAATGAGGAATCCTTTCACCTGACTGGGAATTTTTTTCGTGTTCTTTGTTAGAAATTTTCCGGCCAGCATCAAATGCGGCTTTGACAACGGTGACCATCAACGTCAGCAAACCGATGATGACGGTCAGCAGTGCGCAAACTTCTGTTAAAGACATCTGATCGATAAAATACAATCGGAAAAATGACTCACCCTGTCCTTGTCGGCCGGATGCTGACCTCGCCGTGCTGCAGGGCAATCTGCCTGCCGCCCTCGCGCTCCACCACCAGACGGCCCGCATTGTCAATGAAAAGGGCCTTTGCGGCATAGGTCTCGGCCCCGGTGCAGACAGTGACCCAGTGGCCCGGCACAAAACAGCGGGCCCGATACTCGTCCAGACAGTCGAAGGCCGGGCAGAGGGAGAGCAGCTCCCGGGCAATGGCCCCGGCCAGCACTGCCCGGCTCACGGGTGCGGGCCCGCCGGGGTAAAGGCTGCCTGCCGTGCGGGCCAGCTCCTCGGGCCAGTCGGCAGGGGAGGTGGTCAGGTTGAGGCCGATGCCCACCACCAGCCATTCCAGCTGGCCGCTCTCCATGTCGGTCCCGGCTTCGGTCAGGATGCCGCAGACTTTGCGGCCCTGATAGTAAAGGTCGTTCACCCATTTGATGCCCAGTTCCAGTCCGCACAGGGCCTTGACAGCCCGGGCCACGGCCACCGCCGCACTGATGGTCGCACTCTGGGCATCGGCGGCAGAAAGGGTGGGCCGCAGGATGAGGGAGAGGTAGACCCCCTTCCCGGCGGGGCTCTCAAACCGCCGCCCCAGCCGCCCGCGCCCCGCCTGCTGATGGGCCGTGAGCACCAGCGTGCCGTGGGGCGCGCCGCCCAGTGCTAGCTGCTTGGCCGTCAGGTTGGAGCTTTGCAGCGTGTCGTAGATGTGAATGGGGGCGGGGTAGGGGCCCACTGCTTCGGCGCAGAAGGGGTCACCGCCTGCCAGCCGGTAGCCCCGGCGCGGGGCGGAATCCAGCGAGTATCCCTGGGCCGAAAGCGCCTGTGCCGCCTTGTGGACAGCCGCGCGGCTCACGCCTAGCGCTTCGGCCAGCTGCTGGCCTGAGATATAGGCTCCCTCTGCCGCCGAAAGCGCCTGCAGCAGGGCCTGTTTGGTGCTTCCACCCATGGAAACTGCCTCCTTCTTATAGTATAATAACAGTATAGCATAACTTGAAGTTTTGCAAAAGAAGAACCTCTCAGGCGCTTTGCGCCAATGACGGGTTGCGGCTCCCAGCATCCACTTCGTGCAATGCACTTGTGGATTGCTGGCCGCGGCCCCAACAACTCCTCCCTGTTTCCGCCACTGGCGGCGGTCGTTGTTGTTGCCCCTGATAGGGGAGCCAAGCAGCGCAATGCCGGAGAGGATTATCCGTTTTTATTTTTCAAAATTTTTGCAGGAAAACCGCGCTCTGTTTCGTATTCAATTACAGAGCGGCAGGAAAGGAGGGATGCGGACCGTTGACAACACTGGAATTCAATGCGCTGGTGCGGCAGTATCAGGGGCTGGTCTACACGGTCTGCCACCAGCTGGTGCCGGACGAGGGCGATGCCCAGGATCTGGCACAGGAGACCTTTCTGGCCGCGTGGCGGGCCATTGACCGCTGCCCGCCCGGGTACGAAAAGCAGTGGCTGGCGCGTATCGCTTCCAACAAAGCCAAGGACTACCTGCGCAGTGCGTGGGTGCGCCGGGTGAACACCCCGGGAGATGATATCCTTGCACTGGAAGGCGCGCCGCCCGGCTCCGACCCGGAGCAGCAGGTGCTGGATGCCATGAGCGAGGAGACCCTGACCGGGAAGATCCTGGGGATGCGGGAGCCGTACCGCACCCCCTGCCGCCTGATGCTGCTGGAGGGCCGCACCGCCGCCGAGGCGGCAGCCCTCTGCGGCAGGCCCCAAAAGACGGTGGAGGCGCAGATCTACCGGGCAAAGAAAATGCTGGCGGAGCAGATCCGTCAGGAAAGGAGGAGCGAAGATGGAATTGTTTCGTGAAGATGGCTGCATGACCGACGCGGGCTTCCGGGCCATGATGGACGGCCAGCTGGATGAGCTGGGCAGGCTGGAAGCCGCCGAACACCTCTCTTATTGTGACCAGTGCATGGACCGCTACACGGCCCTTTTGACCGCCGATGCACTGGAAACACCGCCAAGGAGTGTGCAGGGTGCGGTGATGGGCACGATCTGGGCCCGCCTGATGCAGAATACCTATGGCAGGGCTGCCGTGGCCGGTGTGGCCGCTGTGCTGGCCCTGACCCTGTGGCGGAGCGGGGCGCTGCAGCAGATCATCCAGTATGGTGCCGGGCGGGAAACCGTGCTGGAGACCGACCAGAGCCAGCTCTGGGAACCCGGCCAGAATGACCCGGCCCCGGAGAACACCCCGCAATACCGCCCCATTGAGGACGACCGGCCGCAGGCCGCGCCGGAACAGCTGGGGAGACCCATGGAGACAAAACAGGACCGCCGCTATGCCGGCGAAGGCTCCTCTGTGCTCCACAAGCTGTTCACGGATGTGACCGATAAGATCGCGGGCAACACCCCGAATACAGAGAAATGAGGGAACGATTATGAAGAAAAATGGCATCCTGACCCTGCTGTTCGCCTTTATCCCGGGCGCGGGCCAGATGTATCAGGGATATATGAAGCGCGGTCTTTCGCTGATGCTGATGGCCGCTGCCATCAGCATGGCAGCCATGCTGATCCCGCCCATCGCGTTTGCGCTGCTGGTGGTGTTCATGTACAGCTTTTTCGACACCTTCAACCTGCGTGCCCAGATCAGCATGGGCACCGCCCCGGAGGACGATTATCTGGTCCACTTCGATCCGCAGGACAAGCGCCTTGCCCGGATGATGATGGACAGCCACAAGCTGGTGGGCTGGTGCCTGATCGCCATCGGTGCGCTGATCGCCTACGAGCAGATCATTATGAACACGCTGGGCGATATCCTGTGGCGCTGGGGCCAGAAGGCTCCGGTATGGCGGGCCATCTATCTGGTGATGGATCAACTGCCCGAGGTTGTGCTCTGCGTGGCGCTGATCCTGTGCGGCATCTGGCTG
Organism: Faecalibacterium sp. Marseille-Q4137; assembly: GCF_017377535.1. NCBI lineage: Bacteria > Bacillati > Bacillota > Clostridia > Eubacteriales > Oscillospiraceae > Faecalibacterium > Faecalibacterium sp. Marseille-Q4137. The sequence goes on along the minus strand of NZ_JAFREK010000005.1, from coordinate 39,032 downwards.
GTGCGTGGGCCCAGGGCAAAGAAGGCTGCCCCGGAAGCCGCCCCGGAGGAGACCGATTTTCAGGAGTATCAGCCCGAAAAGAAGATGCCCAGCCTGCTGGATCACTTTGCCCGCAAGGCAGAGCCGGATACGACCGGTGAGGTGACCCTTGACCCGGAGGATGAGGACGATGGACGAGAAGAAGAATAACACAGCAGAGCGCCCGGCCCCCAAAGCCCCGGAGAGTGCCCCGGTGCGCCGGGTGGGCACCCTGACGCTGGGTGTCTGCCTGATCGTCTGCGGCGTGCTGTTCCTCTGCTATTTCTTTGTGCCGCATTTCAACTGGGAGCTTGCGCTGAAGATCGCCCCGGCGGCAGGGCTGATCCTGCTGGGGTGCGAGGTGCTGTATTTTGCCGCAAGGCCTCAGCGCTGGAAGTACGATTTCCTCTCGGTGTTCCTCTGCATCGTGCTGATGGTCAGCGCCTTTGGCGGGGCCTGCCTGATGGCAGCCTTTGATTTTGCCCTGCACCGGGAGGAGTTCTGGATCGAATACGATGCCCGGCAGGAGCGGGACTTGGATGATGCGGAAAGCGACCGCCTGCGTCTTGATCTGGACGAGGGCACCGGCCCGGACCTCGATGAGGAAAATGAGGACAGCAGTGCGGCCTCCCACACGGAAGTGTGAGCCATACAAAAAACATATCACAGCAATACAAAAGATACCTTTTACAGGGGACACCTGTCCGGGTATACTGAATGTGCACCCGGACGATGGGTGCTCGAAGAAAAAAGTGTAAAAGCGAACCGCCATGGCATCTGTCACCATGGCGGTTCGTTTTTTGCTGTATCGTGTATTACTTGCGGGCGATCATCTCGGTGTAGGCCAGCACCAGGGGGCCTACGCCCTTGGCATCGTTGCAGACCACAGGCTCACTGAAGTAGTAGGCCAGGGAGCCGTCGCGGTGGTCCTTGCCGCCCAGACCTGCCACCAGGCAGATGCCATCCAGCTGCAGGCTGCCGTCCGGGTTCTTGGAGAGGTACCTGTCACAGGTGCCGTAGAAGGCTTTCTCAGCCCAGGCAGCCATCCGCTTGGGCAGGTAGCCCAGGCGCACGCCCTTGAGCACCGCATAGGCGAACAGGGCGGTGCCGCTGGTCTCAAGGTAGTTGCCCTCCACGCCGGGGTGATCCATCACCTGCCAGAACATGCCGGTCTCCTCGTCCTGGAACTTGTGCACATCCTCAATGGTCTGCTTGAGCATGGCCATGATGCCGCGGTACTCGTTGTACAGCTGCTCGTCCATCCGCTCCAGCACATCCACCATGGCCACCATGAACCAGCCCATGGCCCGCAGCCAGAAGTTGGGGCTGCAGCCGGTCACGGGGTCAGCCCAGTACATCTGGCGGCTCTCGTCGTAGCCGTGGTAGTACAGGCCGGTCTTTTCGTCCCGCATGTGCTTTTTGATGTTCATAAACTGCTTGTAGCTGTCAATGCAGCCCTGCATCTTGTTGTAGCGGGTCTCGTACTCCATGTAGAAGGGCTGGGCCATGTAGGTGCCGTCCAGCCAGACCTGCCAGGGGTAGATATCCTTGTGCCAGAAGTTGCCCTCCTTGGTGCGGGGCTGGGTGAGCAGCTGGCTGCGGATGGTGTCAATGGCCCGGCGGTACTTCTCATCCCCGAAGATGTCGTACAGGGTGAACAGGTTCTTGCCCTGATTCACATTGTCCAGGTTGTACTCCTTGGGGTCATAGGTCTTGATGGAGCCATCCTCCTGCACAAAGAAGTCGATGAAGTCCTTGGAGAAGCTCAGGTACTTCTCGTCCCCGGTGGTCTTGTACAGGCTCAGGCAGGCCGTGATCATGCAGCCGTCGATGTAGTTCCACTTGTTGGGCTTGCCGCTGCGCACCTTTTCAATGTTCCACATGGGGGCTTCGGCGCTGGAATTGGCAATCAGGTAGTCCACATAGTCGCCCAGCAGGGTGAGAATTTCTTCATGGGTCATGGGTCAGTCCTCCTCGAAATGGCCGACATTGGCAAAGCGCAGGCGCTCGCCTTCGTAGCCGGTGATCTTGACGTTGTGCAGGTCGATCTCCTTGACGTTCTCCGCGTAGATGGCCAGCTTTTTCACGTTGGGGCGGTTGTCCGCCATGGCGGCCTGACCGGCTTCGGCATTGGGGTCAAAGGTGATGGTGACATTCTTCATGGAGACGCGCTCGATGGGCTGCTCAGGCAGGCCGTCGAAGTAGCAGCCCGCGAACTGTGCGTCGGTGGCCACGATATCCTCCATGGTCAGGCTGCCCAGCTTGGGGGTGTACTCATCCACCGGCATGGCATCGCGGCACTGGACATAGGGGCTGTGGCCGTCCGGGTCACAGAAATAGAACATGTTGATGACAAAGGGAGCCTTGACACCGCGCATCTCCACATTGCGGAACACCAGCCCGTCGATGACGGCGGTGTTGCCGCGGCCGCGCCGGGTCTTGACCCGCAGGCCGCGGTCAGTGTGGTCCATCAGGCACTGGGTCACCACCATATCCTTCACGCCGCCGCTCATCTCGCTGCCGATGACGATGCCGCCATGGCCCTTGTCCAGCAGGCAGTTCCGGATCACAGTGTGCTCACAGCTCTTTTTCAGCTTCATGCCCAGGAACACCTTGCTGGCTTTCATGGCAATGCAGTCGTCACCCACATGGATGTTCGCGCCGATGATGCGGATGTACTCGCAGCTCTCGGGGTCGATGCCGTCGGTGTTGGGGGCGTTGTAGGGGTTGTTGATGTTGAAGTTCAGCAGATCCAGATGCTTGACGAAGATGGGGTGGATGGTCCAGGAGTAGCTGTTCTGCACCGTGATGCCGTGCAGGCAGACATTCTCACTGTCCACCGCGGCCACCGCGCAGGGCCGCCATGCGATCCGCTTGACCTTCTGGTTGATCCACCAGTCGCCGTTCTGGGCATCGCAGTCCAGCGTGCCCTCGCCGGTCACCACCACGTCGTGCACCTGCGTGATGTTCAGCAGGCCGGCAAAGCTGTCCAGCGGGTTGCCCTCCCAGCCGGTCAGGTAATATTCATCCACTTCGTTCTCACTGGGGATGACACCGGGCAGGATGGGGTAGTGGGTGCGGTCGTTGTCGCCCAGCAGCACAGCGCCCTTCTCCAGGTAGAGGGTGGTGCAGCTCTTCATAAACAGGCTGGAGGTGCGGTAGCGCCCGGCGGGCACATACACCGTGCCGCCCTTGGGGCAGGTGGAAAGGGCAGCCTGCAGCTTGCCGGTGTTGTCGGTGGCGCCGTCGGCCACCAGGCCGTAGCGGGATGCGTCCACAAAGAAGGTCTCAGCCTCAGTGGTGAAATCGAGGGTCAGAGTCTCGCCCTCAGCCTGCACGGCAACCGTGTAGGGGGTGCCGGGCAGCAGGCTGAACAGGGAAAACACGTTGGTCTCGCAGGCGGTGTAAACGGTCTCGCCGTTCAGCTGAACGGTGAAGGGATGCGCCGGACGATAGCACAGACCGTTTTCCAGCTCGAACACGGCACTGCGGGTCATGGAACGGATCAGGGAAAGCTTCATAAACAGGATGCCTCCTTGGATGTTGAAAGATTTATGGGTTGCCCGCAGGTGGCGGGCATGGTACACTGAGGAAAAGAAACTGTTGAATGGGGTGTGCGGATGAAAGCGGAACGGGAAAAATGGAGCGGCCGGGTAACGGCAAAGGCGCTGCGGTTCCAGACCGGCCAGTATGAGTTGGCCGAGGAGGAGGAGATCTGCCGGATCATTCTGGTGTCCGGCGGCAGCTTTACGCTGGTGCGGGGCGGCGAGAGCCTGCTGGTGAACCCGGGCTGTGTGCTGCTGCTGGGCCCCGGTGGGGGCCTGCTGCAGCAGGCGGGCCACATTGCCCCCGAGCTCCTCGGCTGCCGGTTCCCCGCGGGCGTTCTCCCGGTGCTCAAAAACCTGATGCAGCGGGATTTCATGCCGCTGTTCGAGCCGGGAGCACAAACGGCCCTGTACGGCCCGGTGCAGTGGTCAGGCCGCCTGCGCACCCTGTTGGGCATGATGCAGAGCGCCGAGAGCGAGCCGGAAAGCCCCGGCATGATCTATCTTACCCTCATCCTGCACTATGTGGAGCAGGAGTGCCGCAGTGAAAAGCAGGACATCCGCCCCCGCAACGAGACGGTGGAACAGATCTGCGCTTACCTTGCAGCCAACTACCAGCAGAAATTCTCCCTGACAGATGTGGCTGCGCGGTTCTACCTGTCGCCCTATTACCTGAGCCGGCTGTTCCGGCGGGTCACGGGCCAGTCCATTGTGGATTACATCAATGGCCGCCGCATCGAGGTTGCCCAGCGCCTGCTGGAGAGCACCGACCTGAACATCAGCGCGGTGGCCGAGCAGACCGGCTTTGCCTCCGCCGCCCATTTCCGCCGCGTGTTCCGCGAGACGATGGGAACGGGGCCGCTGCAATACCGCAAGAGCCACCGCGGATAAGAACAACGCCCCCTGTGCTGCGCACAGGGGGCGTTGCTTATTCATCGAAAGTCAATGGTTCTGTCCGCAGAGGGGGTGCTTAGCCCTTGACAGCACCGGCGGAGATACCTTCGACGAACTGATCCTGTGCACAGAAGAAAACGATCAGCTGCGGCAGGATGGAGATCAGGGACAGGGCCAGGATACGGTTCCAGGCAAAGCCGGTATCACCGTCCATGGACAGCTTGACGAACAGGGACATGGGGTACTTTGCAGGGGTCTGCACGTAAAGCAGGGGGCCCATGAAGTCGTTGCAGCTCCACATGAACTGGAACAGTGCGCAGGATACCAGAGCGGGCATCAGCATGGGGACAATGACCTTGTACAGGGTCTGGAAGGAGTTGCAGCCATCAATGGCGGCAGCCTCGTCCAGATCGCGCGGGACATTGCGCATGAACTGCACCAGCTGGTAAACAAAGTAGGTCTCAGTTGCAAATGCAGTGTGGACCCAGATGGCCAGATAGAACGGGCTGTTGACCCAGCCGAACTTGGTGTACAGCAGGAACTGAGGAACGTTCAGAACGACCTGAGGCAGGAACAGGGTGGCCAGCATGATGCTGAACAGGATCTTCCGGCCCGGGAAGTCGAAACGGCCAAAGCCGTAGGCTGCAATGCAGGAGGAGACCACCGTGCAGATGACCTTGGGCAGAACATAAGAATAAGTGTTCAGCATGGCCTGCAGGATGTTGATGGAACCGCCGAAGTTGTTCAGCGCGTTCTTGTAGCCCTCCAGGGTGGGGTTCTTGATCCACAGGCCGATGCCTGCAAAGATCTCGCTGTTGTCCTTAAAGGTAGCGCTGACCATCCACAGCAGGGGATAGATCATGATCAGGCCCACCAGGATCAGGACAAGATACTTAAAAAACGTCGCGATGGCGTTGGATGCTTTCATTCCCATACTGTCACACCTTACCTTTCATCCGAGTAGTAGACCCACTTCTTCTGGCTGGTGAAGGCGATGATCGTGAGGATGCAGACGATCACGAACATGATCCAGGCCAGAGCGGAAGCCATGCCCATCTGGTTGGACTTGAAGGCGTAGTTGTAAACCAGAATGGAGATCAGGGTGGTGGAGTTGCGCGGGCCGCCGTTGGTGATGATGAAGGGGCCGTTGAACTCCTGGAAAGCCTGGCAGATCTGAGTGACCAGGTTGTAGAAGATGATGGGGGTGATCATGGGAACAGTGATGGAGAAGAACTGCTTCCACTTACCGGCACCATCAATGGTGGCAGCCTCGTACAGGTCTGCAGGCACGCCCTTCAGGGCGGCCAGGAACAGCACCATGGCGGAGCCGAACTGCCAGATGCGCAGGAAGCAGATGATCCACAGCGCATAGTTGGGGTCGCTCAGCCAGGAGGGGCCCTGTGCGTGGCCGAAGGTGATGGCGCGGATGATGGTGTTGACCAGACCATCATCACGGAAAACGGCCTTCCACAGCACGGCGATGGCAACGGAGCCGCCCAGAATGGACGGGATGTAGTAAACGGTACGGAACAGGTTCACGCAGGCGATCTTGAAGTTCAGGATGTATGCGATGAACAGAGCAAAGATCAGCTTCAGGGGCACGGTGATGAATGCGTACTTGAAGGTGGTGACCAGAGCCTTGGTGACCTTGGCATCAGAGAAGGCGGTGACGTAGTTCATCACGCCATACTGGTGGATGCCGTTGAAGAAGTTCATGTCGGTGAAGCTGTAATACAGCGACTGACCGAAGGGGATGGCCTTGAACACGATAAAGCCGATGATCCAGGGGATCAGGTAGATCAGACCCTGCCACTTATCCAGGAACTTCTGTGCGGGGGTACGCCCGAGAGAGGGCGCTTTGCTTTCTTTCATCCGGGGATCCTCCTTTGGTAAAAATCAGTGCAACAAACCTTATGTCACACTTTGGCAACAGATTTGTCAGAGAATTGTAACCTGTACCTGAGAAAAAAGGGGCATCGGGCCTACGGGTGGACGATGCCCCTGATATGTATTTTGACTCAGGTCAGCAAAGAAGATCAGACAGTGTAGCCAACAGCAGACATGCCGTCCAGCAGAACGTCAACGACATCTGCGCCGCTCTTGTTGTCGTAGTCAACGGTATCGAACACTTCCTGATAGGTGCCGGTGCCGGTAGCCTTCAGATCGGAAGACTCGAACAGGGGATCCAGCTGGCAGGAAACGAAGCTCATGACCTTGCCGTTTGCCTCGGCGACCAGCTCGTTGATCTTACCGGCAGCCTGAGCGGTAGCCAGACCAGCCTTGGAAGCGGGGACGCCGCACTCGGAGCCCATGATGGCAGCGCCGTCGCCGTTCCACAGGTACTCGATCAGGGTAGCAGCCTCAGCGGGGTTCTTGCAGGTCTTGGTGATGGCCATGCCCATGGAGACCTTGGAGAAGCCGCCGTTGTAATCGCCGAACTTGATCTCCTCACCAACGGTGAAGCCGGGCTTGTTCTCCTCGTCCAGAGCGTCCTGATACTTGGAAGCAGCGGAATCCCACTCGAAGATGCCAGCGATCTTGCCGGTGATCCACTCGTTGGACTGGTGGGTAGCACCGTCGCCGTTTGCACCGTAGTAGGTGGGCAGCGGCATGATGACGTGGCCGTCGACCAGGCTCTTGATGAAGTCGATGCCCTCGGCGATCTCGTCAGCGGTGTAGTTCAGGGTAGAGGTGGTGGGATCTGCCCAGTCCTTGCCGTACTTGGACTCGAGGTAGAACACCATCAGGATCATACGGTCGTATGCGCCCAGGTGCAGGGGATAGTAATCATCGCCCAGCTTCTCCTGGAAAGCCTTGCCTGCTGCAAACAGGTCATCCTCAGTGGCGGGAACTTCGGTGATGCCAGCCTTGTTAAAGGTGGTCATGTTCCAGTAGAAGATACGGCCGGTCATGGAGATGGGCACGCACTGCTGTGCATTTGCAACGTTGCAGGCACCCAGCTTTGCGTCGTCCCACTGGGACATATCCAGGTAATCGGTGACGCTGTTCAGATCCAGGAAGGTCTGGCCGTTGCCGGAGTAGTTGTACAGCCAGTTCCAGTTGATCTGGCAGACATCCTCAGCCACGCCGCCTGCAAACTTGGTGGACATGGTGTCCTCCCAGCCGGACCATGCAGCGAAGGTGGGGTTGACGGTGATGGTGGTGTGCTCAGCAGAGAAAGCCTTCAGGGCCTCCTGGTAAGCGTTGTGGCGGGACTCGCCGCCCCACCAGCTCATGGTCAGGGTAACGGGATCGCTGCTCAGGCCAGCCACGGAAGCAGCCTCGGCTGCGGAAGAAGCGGTGCTGGAAGCAGCGCCGCCATTGCCGCCGCAGGCAGCCAGCAGACCAGCTGCACCAACAGCACCGGTGACCTTCAGGAAATCACGACGGGAAATTGCCTTGCTCATTGTTGTTCTCCTCCTAATAAATCAAAAAACATCGAGCGGGCCTTTCTGCACAAGGCTCGTTGTATACAAATATGATAACAAAAGGGATGGGAAAAAGAAAGATGTAAATTGAAGTGATACGGACAAAAAACGAACAAATATTGCTCTAGTGATTTGCAACGATTTGACGGCATTGCCGAAATGAATAAACTTGGAGCGAAAAAATATGCAATCTGCATAATTGGATAGATTGCATAGAAACGGGCCGAGAGAGTGTAGCAGAACCTCTAAAATTGCAATAATATTGTAACTTGTTGCGAAATTGACGGTATAATGTTGTATACAACGTGTGAAAAAAGTGACGATATCGCTGTTTTATAAACTGATATATCAATTGCGCAAAAAACGTTCGCAGTGGGATACAACTGATATATCACTTCAAAAGGGGACGAGCAAAAAAGAGCGCCGCCCGGCTGGGCAGCGCTCTGAAAACTGTAAAAATCTTTTGGGAGATCTGGGATCTCACGCAGAAGAGGGCTCCTGTGCCTGCCGGAGATCGACACTTACTGTGCGTTCCGTTTGGCGTAAAACGCCCGCCGTGCCTTGAAATAGCACTGGGGGCACATGCTGACGTACTGCACATCGTTTTCCAGATCGATGGCGACCTGCTCGCCCTCAAAGACGAACTCCCCATTGACCTTGCGGCAGTTGCAGGTGGCCTTGCGTCCGCAGGTGCAGATGGTCTTCATCTCCTCAATGGTGTGGGCCAGCTCCAGCAGACGGGTGGAGCCGGGGAAGCCCTTGAGGGAGAAGTCTGACCGCAGGCCGTAGCAGATGACCGGGATGTTCAGGTCTACCGTGACCATGAACAGCTGCTCGGCTTGTGCCGGGGTAAAGAACTGGCTCTCGTCGCAGAGAACACAGGCCAGCGGCTGCTCCCCGGCAGAAGCGGCGCGCACGGCCTCGAACACATCCACCTCGGGCGGAATGAGCAGGTCGGCCCTGCGGCGCACGCCCAGGCGGCTGACCAGCTCGCCGCCGCCCTTGGTATCCACCTGGGGCTTCAGGATCAGCACCCGCATCCCCTGCTCTTCGTAGTTGTGGGCCACCTGCATCAGCGCGGTGCTTTTGCCGCTGTTCATGGCACCGTATCGGAAGTATAGCTTCGCCATAGTTGCTCTCCTCATAAAAAGGCAACCCTCTCTGCTCGTTCGGGGGGAGAGGGCTGCCTGTTTTCTGTGATACGTTATGAATAGATGTTAGATCAGTCCTGATTGCGCAGGCGGTAACCCAGGCTCATCAGGCTGTCGCCCAGGTGGACGTTCTCCACCACCACTTCGGGGTAGGGCACCGACAGGTCATAGTGGGAGAAGTTCCAGAAGCCTTTGATGCCCAGTTCGACCAGCCGGCCGCTGAGCTCCTCCGCACCGCTGCGGGGCACACAGAACACAGCCACCTCAGGCTTATGCTCTGCGCAGAAGGCCTCCAGCTCGTCAACGTGTAAGATCTGGATACCGTTGATCTCTTTGCCCACCTCGCTGGGGGAATTGTCAAAGGCGGCGATCAGCTTGTAGCCGTTGGTGTCGGTGGTGATGAAGCGGCTGACTGCCTTGCCCAACCGGCCGCAGCCGATGAGGATGGTGGGCAGCAGGTCACCGTTGCCGAACAACAGATGCTCCAGGATGGAAAGCAGGTTCTCCACCGAGTAGCCGATGCCCTGGCGGCCGTTCACGTCGCCGATGCAATTGAAATCCTGCCGCACCTGAGAGGCCGTGGTGCCCATCTGGGCGGCCAGCTCGCGGGAGGAGATGCTGGTGATACCGTCGTTCTTCAGCGTCCGCAGGTAGCGGTAGTACTTGGGCAGGCGCTTGATCACCGGAAGGGAAGCTTTGCCGGGATTGTTCATGGAAATGGTTCTCCTTTCATCCAAAGGGAATGCCGGTCTCTTTGCGCCCTGCAAGGTGCACCGGCGATTAAGACAGTTTCTGAACAATAATGATATATACTTGTCAATCTTATTCTTAGTATAAAGTATACTGCAATGAGACAGAATGTCAAATCCTCTGGGCCAATTTTTTTCAAAGTAAAGAAATCTTAGCCGCCGCATATTGCTTCGATCCCCGGGAACACTGAAAAAAACACCCTGAGGAGGAGCCAACATGCCGGAATATGAAAAGGAAACCACCGAACAGCAGCGGCTGGAGAAAGAGCAGCTGGAAGATCTGGGCACGGTGTGGCGCACCCGCGGCCCCCATGCCATCCACTGCCTGACCGTGATCGGCCAGATCGAGGGCCATGTGGAGGCCCCGCAGGGCCAGAAGACCACCAAGTATGAGCATGTGATCCCGCAGCTGGTGGCAGTGCAGGAGGACCCCGCTGTGGAGGGCCTGCTGGTGCTCATCAATACCGTGGGCGGGGACGTGGAGGCCGGGCTGGCGCTGGCAGAGCTCATTGCCAGCATCTCAAAGCCCAGTGCCACGGTCGTGCTGGGCGGGGGCCACTCCATCGGCATCCCGCTGGCAGTCAGCGCCCGGCGCAGCTTTATCGTGCCCACGGCGACCATGACGGTGCACCCGGTCCGCCACTCCGGCATGATTTTGGGCGTGCCCCAGACCATGCGGTGGTTCGAGCAGATGCAGGAGCGCATCACCGGCTTTGTGGCGGGCCACAGCGGCATTACGGCAGCGCGCTACTCGGAGCTGATGCTCCGCACCGGTGAGCTGGTGATGGACGTGGGCACCATGCTGGACGGCAAAAAGGCCGTAAAGGAGAAGCTCATCGATCAGCTGGGCGGCATCTCTGATGCACTGGAATGGCTGTACCGGGAGATCGAGCGGGCAGAGTGAGAGCACGGGTCTGCCCGGGGCGGTGTCAGGCTTACAGCTCACCCTTCCGCAGATACTTTACCATCATGGGGGCTTCATAGACCAGCATGAGGAACCAGCCCACAACATAGCTGTACGGCAGGGCCTCAATATCCATCTTCATCAGAAGCACAAAGACGGCAGCGGCCGCCACACGGCCTGCCATGTTGAGCGTGCTGCTGTTCAGGGTGATCTTGAGGTCGCCCAGGCCGCGGAAGCCGCCCTGGATGCCATTGGTCAGCGAGGGCATCAGATAGAACAGGGAGACCAGCTTCAAAAAGCGCACCCCCAGATGCACCACGGCGGCATCGGTGATGAAGAGCCGGATGATGGGCTCGGCAAAGAAGAAGCAGATAGCGGTGATAAAAATGGCGTAGAGGAACTCCAGCTTCAGGCCGCAGAAGAAGCTGGCGCGGACACGCTCTTTTTTGCCCGCGCCGCGGTTCTGGGCCATCAGGGTGGTGGTGGCATGGCCGATGTTCTGCTGGGGCACATAGGCAAAGTCATCGATGCGGCCTGCGGCGGCAAAGGCTGCCATGGCGTTGACACCCATGGTATTCACGATGGCCTGAATGGCGATCTTGCCCAGCTGAACGGTGGCCTGCTGCATGGCGCTGGTCCAGCCGTAGCTGATGGTCTTTTTCAGCAGCGAGGAGTCAAAAATGAACCAGCGCCTGCCCAGCTGCAACACAGGGACCTTCCAGCGGATATAGATCAGGCAGAGCACGCAGCAGAGCGCTTCGCTCAGCAAGGTGGAAAGGGCACAGCCCTCGGAGCCCCAATCCAGCACCTCAACAAAGAACAGGTCGCCGCCGATGTTCAGCACCGAACTGATCATCAGGAAGTACAGCGCGCTTTTGCTGTCGCCCAGCGCGCGCATGGTAGCGGCGAGGAAATTATAGAAGAAGGTGAACAGCAGCCCGCCGAACACGATGCGCAGGTAGTTCACAGCGATGGGAAGGATCTCTTCTGGCACCTGCAGCAGACGGAGCAGCGGATTTGCCAGGATCACACAGGTCAGCGAGAACATCAGGGAAAAGACGGAGCCTGCAATGGCGGTGGTGGAGACCTGACGCTCCACCAGCTCGGTGTCGCCTGCACCGAACGCCAGGCTGACAAGGATGCCTGCACCCAGGCAGACACCGTTGATGAACAAAATCGCCAGCGTCATCAGCGGGTTGGAGGTGCCCACGGCGGCAAGGGCATCCTCGCCCACGAATTTGCCGACAATGATGCTGTCCACGGCGTTATAGGTCAGCTGGAACAGGTTGCCCAGCACAAGGGGAATGGTGAAATTGACCAGCAGCGGTGCGATCGGGCCGGTCGTCATATCCTTGGTCATTTGGAACTCTCTTTTCTTTATAGATTAAATACCTGCCGTCCGCTGAAGATAGCCAGCGCCGAGCGGCTGGTGCCGGTGGCAATCAGCTGTGCGGCGGCGTGGAGGGCTGCACCGGCGGCAGGGGAGGCGGGAATGGCATCGGTGGCAAGGACCCGCTGTGCAGTGCGGTTGGCATCGGTGCTGGTAACGGCGGCTACATTATCCACAACATAGGCGTTGTAATTGCCCGGCACGATGCCGTAGCCGATATCCGGGATGCCGTGCCCGCCGGTGAAGCCGCCGCCCAGAGCCTGATTCTCAAAGGGTTCCACGGCCACGATGCGGACATCGTTGGTCCAGGCCTTGATGGTCTCGCCTACGCCGGTGATGGTGCCCGCGCTGCCCACGCCGACGGTGATGGTGTCCACGAGACTGCGGCCCTCCCGGGAGATGGCCTGCACGATGGCGGGGCCGGTCACCCGGCGGTGGTATTCTGGGTTATCGTCGTTGGCAAGCCAGTTCATATAGTACCAGCCCTTTTCGGCGGCGGTGGTCTCTGCCAGCGCCCGGGCCCCCGCAAGGCCCCGCTGGGCGGGGGAATGCAGGATCTGTGCCCCCAGCCGGAGCAGGTATTCCTGCCGCAGGGCCGGGGCATCCTCCGGCATGGTCAGCACCACGGGGTGGCCCGCCGTCCGCCCGGCAAGGGCCAGCGCCATGGCAAAGGAGCCGGAGGCCGCTTCAATGATGGGCTGGCCCGGGAGCAGCTTGTGCTTTTCCGCCGCAAGGGCCAGCATCCCCTCGGCCACCGAATCGCGGGACGTGCCGGTGGGCCCATTATAATCAAGGTAAGCATACAGCCGCCCTTTGAGCCCGCAGGCGGCAAGATAGCCCCGCAGCTCCACAATCGGACAGGGGACCAGGGTCTGGTAGATGTTTGGATAGATTGCCACGAAATTCCTCCCTTACGCAAACCTGAGCAGTCAGCACAGAACTGTCTGCCATGCCAAGGGCTCCCCTGTTAGGGGAGCTGGCAAAGCCATCAGGCCTAGACTGAGAGGTTTCATACCTATAAGGTAGCGCATCCTGTGCCCAGCGTCAAGCCACAATTGGACAAAATGGAGAAAAACCTGCCGAAAAATCAGCAGAGTGATGGAAAAAAGCCTTGACAAGGAAAAGAATGTCTGCTATACTCCGTATGTAAAGCAAATGAACTTTACAACAAACGGAGGTCAGGGCAGAACGCATCATGGCAAAAGACTTTGAAATGGGCTATCTGCTCGATTTTTATGGCGAGGTGCTCACGCCCAAGCAGCGCGAGATGCTGAACCAGTATTACAACGATGACCTCTCCCTCAGTGAGATCGGGGAAAACTTTGGGATCACCCGTCAGGGCGCACGGGATGCCATCAAGCATGGCGAGACCACCCTGAAAGAGCTGGAAGCAAAGGTCGGCTTTGCAGGCCGCTACCGCCGGGTGCAGGAAAAGCTGGAGGAACTGGAACAGCTGGTCATTGACGCGCGGTTCGAGTGCACCGGCCCCTATGCCAGGCTCACCACCACTGAGTATGCAGCAACGCTGAACAAGATGCTGGGGCTGATCCGCTCCATCGACGAAGTCAACGAGAGCTGACACCATTACTATTTTGAGAGGAGCACCGAACATGGCATTTGAATCTTTGACCGACCGCCTTGCCGGTGTGTTCAAAAAGCTGCGCGGCCACGGCAAGCTGACCGAGGCCGATATCAAAGCCGCCATGCGCGAGGTGCGGATGGCCCTGCTGGAAGCCGATGTCAACTACAAGGTTGCCAAGGATTTCTGTGCCAAGGTCTCCGAGCGCGCCATGGGTCAGGAGGTCATGGAGAGCCTGACCCCCGCCCAGCAGGTGGTCAAGATCGTCAACGAGGAGCTCGTTGCCCTGATGGGCGGCGAGGAAGCCCCCCGCCTGATCGTCAAGAACAAGGGTCAGACCATCATCATGCTCTGCGGCCTGCAGGGCAACGGTAAAACGACCCACGCAGCCAAGCTTGCCAAATACTTCATCAAGCAGGGCCGCCGCCCCATGCTGGTGGCCTGCGATATCTACCGCCCCGCCGCTATTGATCAGCTGCAGGTGGTGGGCGGGCAGGCCGGTGCACCCGTGTTCACGCTGCCGGGTGCCAAGCCCCCGGAGATCGCCCGCAAGGCGCTGGCCCACGCCAGGGATTACGGCAACGACATCGTGATCCTGGATACCGCCGGCCGTCTGCAGATCGACGAGGTCCTGATGCAGGAGCTCGTGCAGATCAAGGAAGCTGTCCCCGTGGACGAGACGCTGCTGGTGGTAGATGCCATGGCAGGCCAGGACGCTGTGAATGTTGCCAAGACCTTCAACGAGACGGTGGGCATCGACGGCATCATCCTGACCAAGACCGATGGCGATACCCGCGGCGGCGCGGCACTTTCGGTGCTGAGCGTTACCGGCAAGCCCATCAAGTTCCAGGGCACTGGCGAAAAGCTGGACGATCTGGAAGTGTTCCATCCCTCCCGCATGGCCAGCCGCATCCTGGGCATGGGCGATGTGCTGAGCCTCATTGAGAAGGCGCAGGATGCCGCCGATGAAAAGGCCGCAGAAGAGACCGCCCGGCGGATGATGGAAAACAAGTTCGATATGAACGACATGCTGGCCCAGTTTGCGCAGATCCGCAAGATGGGCGGTGCAGGTGCCATGCTGAGCATGATGCCCGGCATGTCCGGCATTGATGCCAGCCAGATCGACGAGAAAGCCTTTGACCGCATCGAGGCCATGATCTATTCCATGACCAAGGAAGAGCGTGAAAAGCCCTCCATCATCAACCCCAAGCGCAAGCGCCGCATTGCAGCGGGCAGCGGCACCCGGGTGGAGGATGTCAACAAGCTGCTCAAGCAGTTTGAGATGATGCAGAAGATGATGAAGCAGTTCAAGAAGAGCCCCAAGGGCTTTGCCCGCCGCCTGGGCGGCATGATGGGCAACCCCAATGCCTTCCGGGGCCTTAAATAAACCTTGAAGCCTGCCTCCCCTGCCAGGGGAGGTGTCACCGAAGGTGACGGAGAGGTTTTCTTTCAAACACAGGTATACACCCCGCAGGGGTTGTACAGATAGATTTAATCAAACCCCGAAACGGGGCACAAACATTTTTGGAGGATATTTACCATGGCAGTTAAGATTCGTCTGCGCCGCGTTGGCGCTAAGAAGGCTCCCTTCTATCGTGTTGTTGTTGCTGACAGCCGCTTCCCCCGCGACGGCCGTTTCATCGAGGAGATCGGCACCTACGATCCCAACCAGGAGCCCTCTGAGGTGAAGATCGACGCTGAGAAGGCCAAGGCTTGGATCGCCAACGGCGCACAGCCCACCGATACCGTCCGCGTTCTGCTGAAGAAGTCCAACATTCTGTAAGTAGGAGGGCTGACTCATGCAGGAGCTGTTGCTGGCAGTTGCCCGCGGTCTCGTGGAGGACAAGGAAGCCGTCAAGGTCACGGTGGACGAGCCCCGCGAGGACGGCACCATCGTCTACCACCTGAGCGTGGCAGAGGGAGATATGGGCCGTGTCATCGGCAAGCAGGGCCGGATCGCAAAAGCCATTCGTGTGGTGATGCGCGCGGCTGCTGTGCGGGTCGATGAAAAGGTCCTTGTTGAGATCGACTGAGCACCCTACGGGCCCTTTGCCGCAAGGCAAGGGGCCTTTTTGTATTATTAGGCAGCTCGCCCTCTCAGGCCGCTTCGCGTCCAGCTCCCCCAAAGGGGGAGCCCTTGGCAAAACCAGAAACTTTGTGGTGACTGCCAAGGCCTCTCCCCTCGGGAGAGGTGGCATTGCGTAGCAATGACGGAGAGGGTGAGGATGCTAAAGGAGTAAAAGCAATGCAGAAATACTTGGAAGCCGGCAAGGTGGTGACCACCCACGGTGTGCGCGGCGAGATGAAGCTGGAGTTGTGGTGTGACGGCGTGGCCTTTCTGAAAAAGGTGGGCCGCCTGTACACCACCCCCCAGGGCGGCAGGTGCTACAAGATCACCTCCATCCGCCCCCAGGGGCAGATGGCCCTGCTCCAGCTGGAAGGGGTCAGCGATATGGATGCCGCCCGTGCCCTGCGGGGGCAGGTGTTCTACTTTGACCGTGACGATGCCACTCTGCCTGCGGGCAGGTGGTATGTGGCCGACCTCATCGGGTGCGAAGTGCGGGATGCCGATACCGGCAAGGTGTACGGCGTGGTGACCAGCGTGGATCACCCCGGCGCACAGGATATCTACACCGTCAAGGCCCCCGGCGGCAAGGAATATATGTTCCCCGGGGTGGATGCCTTTTTGAAAGAGCGCAACCCGCCGGAGGGCTATCTCCTTGTCACCCCCATCCCGGGCCTGCTGGATGACGATTTTGACAGTGAGCGGGAGGAGGAGTGAGCCATGGGGATGCGTGTGGACATCGTGACCCTTTTCCCGGAGATGTGCCAGCAGGTGCTGGATTCCAGCATCATCGGCCGCGCTGCCAAAAAGGGATATATTGAGACCCACTGCCACCAGATCCGGGACTACACCCTGAATAAACAGAAGCAGACCGACGACTATCCCTATGGCGGCGGCTGCGGCATGGTGCTCTATGCCCAGCCCATTGCCGACTGCCTGCGGGCAGTCCAGAAGGAAGTGCAGGAACAGGGACGGCCTGCGCCGCATATAGTATTCCTGACGGCAGGTGGGCAGCGCTATACCGAGGAGCACGCCCGGCGGCTGGCCCAGTACGACAACCTGACCCTGGTCTGCGGCCACTATGAGGGCATCGATGAGCGCGTGATCGATGCCTTTGCGGACGAGGAGATCTCCATCGGCGATTATATCCTCACCGGCGGCGAGCTGGCCAGCCTGGTGGTGGCAGACAGCGTCCTCCGCCTGAAACCCGGCGTTCTGGCCGAGCAGAAGGGCTACGAGGAGGAGAGCTACTGGGACGGCCTGCTGGAGTACCCCCAGTACACCCGCCCCGAGGTCTGGGAGGGCCGTGCTGTGCCGCCTGTCCTGCTGGAGGGCAACCACCAGAAGATCGATGCCTGGCGGGGGCAGCAGAGCCGGGAGCGCACCCGTTTGCGCCGCCCGGAGCTCTATGAGCAGTGGTGTGAGACCCATCCCCTGACCGAGATCCCCAAGTGGAAGCGGGGCGAGAATGTCCGGCTGGTCAAGACCGCCGAGCAGATGGAGGCTGCCGCAAAGCTGTTTGCGGAGGGCCGCCGGAGCATTTGTGCCGGGGGCTGGGTGCAGGAAGCGCTGGATGCCCTGACCCCGGAGATGTTCCTGCCCCAGCTGCAGCAGGAAAAGCAGGAAGGCTGGGTCTGCTACCTCCACTATACCAAGGATGTGCCGGATGCCACGGTCAGCGTACACCACAAGACCGGGCAGGTGGAGCATCTTTTTGTGACGGAGAGCGCCCGGGGCAGGGGCATCGGCCAGAAGATGCTGGATTTCGCCCGAAAGAAACTGTCGGAGCATGAGCACCCGGTGCTTACGGTGCTGAACACCAACACCCGGGCACTGGCTCTTTACCGCCGCATGGGCTGGCAGGTAGTGGGCGCAAAGGAGAAATTCGACCCGGCCAAAGACCCGCTGGTGGTGCGCCCCAGTCAGGTGCTGGAAATGCGCTATCAGGGCTGAAAACAGGGTCGAACGGGCCGGGAAACCGTCGAAGGTCGAAAAAATGTTGAAAACTTTTGTATTACCCGGCCAACACTGGGGGAATAATTTTGTTATCTTTGTATAAAAGGCGAAAAAGACCCCCCTCATCATTGGGAAAACCGCCAAAAATGCGTTCTGGGGCTGTACATTGGTTTCGGCTTGCGCTAAAATAGGTACAACGCAACAGGCAAGAAACAAATCGAATTCCCGAGAACGATAATAGATAGGAGCGTTTTACTATGTACGTCAAAGAAGTTACCGTTGAAAATCAGGTTGGTCTGCACGCTCGTCCGGCTACCTTCTTTATCCAGAAGGCTAACGAGTTCAAGTCTTCCATCTGGGTCGAGAAGGAAGAGCGCCGCGTGAACGCTAAGAGCCTGCTGGGCGTTCTGTCTCTGGGCATCGTGGGCGGCACCACCATCCGCATCATCGCTGACGGCGCAGACGAGCAGGCTGCTGTTGATGGCCTGATCAAGCTGGTCGAGTCTGGCTTTGCAGAGTAATTCGAGCCTTTGATTTTTGAGGCGGCGGGATGTTTTTCCTGCCGCTTTTTGTTTTACCAAGGAGCTGCCATGACCAAAGCAGAACTGTATCAGAAAGCCTGTATGCTGCCGCTTTTGCCCGGTGTGTATATCATCCGGGACAAAAGCGATACCATCATTTATATCGGCAAAGCCAAGCGTTTGCGCATCCGGGTGAGCCAGTATTTCCGCGAGGGGGTGCCCCACGACAACAAGGTCAGCCAGATGATCGCCCACGCCTATGCGTTTGATGTCATCGTCTGCCAGAGCGAGTTCGAGGCACTGGTGCTGGAAGCCAGCCAGATCAAAGCGCACACTCCCAAATACAATATCCTGCTGAAGGATGACAAGGGCTACAGCTATATCAAGGTGACCCGGGAAGCCTGGCCCCGCCTTTCCTTCGTGCTGCAAAAGGAGGAGGACGATGCTGAATACATCGGCCCCTATACCTCGTCCTTTGCGGCCCGGCAGATGGCCGAGACTGCGCTGGATGCCTTTTTGCTGCCCCGGTGCAGCAAGCGGTTCCCCCAGGATATCGGCAAGGGGCGGCCCTGCCTGAATGCCCATATCGGCAAGTGCATGGCCGTGTGCAGCGGCAAGATCAGCTGCGAGAACTACAATCAGGCCGTGAAAAACGCGGTGCATCTGATCCGGTACGGCAAAAAGGACATTCTCAAGACCCTGAACGAGCGGATGCTGGAAGCCTCTGACCGGCTGGAATTTGAGACAGCGGCCCTCCTCCGGGACCAGATCAACGCCATCACCAAGGTGACAGCGGGCCAGAAGGTCGTGGTGGACCCGGAGGTGGAGATGGATGTGGTGGCGTTGGCCGGTACCCCCAGCAGTGTCTGCGCGGCGATCCTGCGCTTCCGGGAGGGGCGGCTGACCGATAAGCGGGAGTTCCTTTTCCACGATACGGCGGATATTGCCGCTGTGCGGGAGGAGTTTCTGCCCCGGTACTACCTGGATGATGAGCAGATCCCAAAGATCATTGCCGTGGACGAGCTGCCGCCGGACAGCGAAGCGCTGCAGCAGGCCTTGAACGAAAAGCGGGGCAGTGAGGTACAGCTCTATGTGCCCCAGCGGGGCGATAAGGCCCATCTGGTGGAGATGGCCCACACCAACGCGGTGGAACGGCTGGCCCGGGAGAGCGGCCGCTACGCCCGTGAGGAAAAGCTGCTGGATGAGATGGCGCAGGTGCTGGGGCTTTCCAAGCCGCCGCGCACCATTGAGAGCTACGATATCTCCAACTGGGGCGATGGCACCAGCGTCTGCGGCATGGTCACCTTCCGGGATGGCAAGCCCTACAAAGCCGGGTATCGGAAGTTCCGGATGAAGACCGTGCTGGGGACGGATGACTACGCTTCGCTGGCCGAGACGGTTTCCCGGCGGGCGGCAGAGTATGAGAAATACGCCGCGCTGGCCGCACAGGGGCAGGGCAGCGATAATTATTTCGGGCAGAAGCCGGACCTGCTGCTGATGGATGGCGGCCGGGGACAGGTCAGCGCGGCCAAGGCGGCACTGGCAGGCACTTCACTGGCCGATGTGCCCCTTTACGGCATGGTCAAGGATGACCATCACCGCACCCGCGCCATCGTGGACAGTGAGGGCCGGGAAATCGCCATCAATATGAACCGGGGGACATTCACCTTTATCACGGCCATCCAGGACGAGACCCACCGCTTTGCCAATGCCTACCGCAAGCAGCAGATGCGGAAGAAGAGCTATTCCTCCACCCTGACCGAGGTGCCCGGCGTGGGCCCCAAAACGGCCAAGGCCCTGATGACACAGTTCAAGAGCGTGGGTGCTGTGCGGGAGGCCACCCCCGACCAGCTGGAAAATACCCCCGGCGTTGGCCCCCAGCTGGCACAGACCATCTATGATTATTTTCACGCATAACAAAAGGAGGGCGGCTGCATCAGCAGCCGCCCTCCTGGCGTATTCAGGGAAAGCTCAGTTCTCAGAGGAGATATCCTGACCGAAGTACTTCTCGCCCAGCTCCTTCAGGGTGCCGTCGGCGCGCAGCTCATCGATGGCGTTGTTGACGGCTTCCAGCAGGGTGGCGCTGTTGTCGCCCTTGCGCAGGGGGATGGCAACGTGGGAGGCATCCTCAGTCTGGGCCACGATCTTAAAGTCGGCATCCGGATGGACGTTCAGGTAATCGTAGAAGGAGACATCCGCATTCAGGGTCGCATCAATGCGTCCGGCAGCCAGCAGCTGGATGGTTTCCTCCAGGGTGTCGATGCCCTGCACGGTGGCACCGTAGCTCTCAGCCAGCTCCATGTAGGTGGAAGCCAGGCTGTTGGCAGTGGTCTTGCCCTTCAGGTCCTCAAAGGTCTTGATCTCGTCGTTGTCCTTGCGGACGGCCAGAGCGGTGTGGATGTAACCGTAGGGAGTGGTGAAATCATAAGTCAGGGCGCGCTCGTCGGTGACCTCCACGCCGTTGCAGACCATGTCAAAGCGTCCAGCGTCCAGACCGGCGAACAGGCTGTCCCAATCGCTCTCCACATACTCCGGCTCCACGCCCAGCTTTTCGGCGATGGCGCGGGAGATCTCCACATCATAGCCCACCAGAGTGTCGCTCTCGTCATGGTAGCTCCAGGGCTGCCATGCGCCCTCCAGTGCCACGATCAGCTTGCCACTGGCCTGAATGGCAGCCAACTGGTCAGCAGAGGAACCGGCAGCAGAGGATGCACCGGCGCTTGCGGCGGTGGAGGTGCTGCTGTTGGAGCAGCCGGACAGGGTCAGAACGCCGGCGGCGGCCATGACACTCATCATCGAAATAAAAGTTCTGCGCTTCATAGTTAAGATCCTTTCATAGAAAAAGCTGTATCAAAAGGACGGCGTGGAAAGCTCCCCGTCGTCCATCCCTTATGCTGTGTGCTCGATCTTCCGCAGGAACTCCCGGGTCCGCTCCTCGCGGGGGTGGGCAAAGAATTCGTGGGAAGGGGCCTGCTCCACCACCACGCCGTTCTCCATGAATACCGTCTTGGAGGAGACGTTGCGGGCAAAGCCCATCTCGTGGGTGACCACCAGCATGGTCATGCCCTCTTCGGCCAGCTTCCGCATGACCGAGAGCACCTCACCGGTCAACTCCGGGTCAAGGGCACTGGTGGGTTCGTCAAAGTAAATGATCTCCGGGTCGGTGGCAAGGGCGCGGGCAATGGCAACGCGCTGCTGCTGTCCGCCGGAAAGCTGGCGGGGATAGTAGTCGGCCCGGTCGGCCAGACCGACCTTTTCCAGCATCCGCCTGCCGATCTCGTTTGCCTGCTCCTTTGGCATCCTGTGGGCAACGATCAGGCCCTCGGTCACATTCTGCAGGGCGGTCTTGTTCCGGAACAGGTTGTAGTTCTGGAACACAAAGGCCGTTTTTTTGCGCAGGCGGGCAATGTCGGCCCGGGAGATCCTGCCAAGATCGAAGGATTCGCCGTCGAACACCAGAGTGCCGCTGTCAGCGGTCTCCAGAAAGTTCAGGCAGCGCAGCAGGGTGGTCTTGCCGGAGCCGGAAGGGCCCAGAATGGCAACAACATCTCCCTTTTCCACACTCAGGTCCACGCCGTTCAGGACGTGCAGTGCGCTGCGCACCCGGCGGGCATTGCCGCGCGGGAAAGGCCCGATGTGGAAGCGGGGCTTGTCATCATAGGTGTAAAATGTTTTGTGGATGTCTTTGATCTCTAACATGGCCATACCGTCCACCCCTTTCTCACTGGAAGCCGTGTGCGTTCAGCTGCCGCTCCACCAGCGCCTGCAGCTTGGTGATGATGGTGCAGAACAGCAGGTAGACCACAGCCACCTCGCAGTAGATGGGCAGGAAAATGTAGGTGCGGGCTGCCACACGCTGGCCTGCCATGAACAACTCTGCTACCGTGATGTTGGAGGCCAGAGAGGTGTCCTTGATCATGCTGATGAGGGAGTTGGACAGGGAGGGCACGGCGGTGCGCAGGGCCTGCGGCAGAACGATGCGGCGCATGATCTGCCACCAGGTCATGCCCACGCAGGAACCGGCCTCCAGCTGGCCCTGGGGCACGCTTTCCAGCGCGCCGCGCATGGTCTCGGCGCAGTAGGCACCCTCGTTGAAGGCAAAGGCGATGACGGCTGCCGGAAAAGCATCCAGCATGATGCCCAGGCTGGGCAGGCCGTAGAAGATGATGAACAGCTGCACCAGCAGCGGCGTGCCCCGGATGACCCAGATGTAGAACCGGGCGATCTGGCGCAGCACCGGAACATTGGCGTACTGCACCAGCGCAACAGCCACTGCAATGACCATGGCAAGGCTGAAGGAGATCAGGGTCAGGGGAATGGTCATGGTCAGGCCTGCCGTCAGGATGCGGGGCAGGGCCTCCCACAGCACGCTGACCGTGCGGTTGGTAAGAAGTGCTTCAAACATATTTTTCTTCCTTATTGATAAAAAACGGTGGAATATCTTTAGGATACACCTTAAACTATGGTTCAGGTCAAGAGCATATCCTACAATTCCTACCAAAATACTATAGCATGAAATGGAGACAAGTGCAATCCATTGGCGAAAATCCTTCACTCTGGCCAAAAACAAAAGAAAACACAGGTTAACTTTGTGCAGACTGGCAAGGAGTTGACGCGGTACGATGTTTCGTGTAAAATGGAATCAGACAGGCCCCGTGCAGGAAGCGCGGGGAACAGGCCGGGCACACAAGCAGCCCGGCGCATACGGAGGACAAAACACAATGAAGCATAAAATTGGTATTCTGGGTGCAGGCACCTGGGGCATGGCTCTGGCGCGGATGCTGACGGTGAGCGGCAATGACGTGACCGTGTGGTCGGCGCTGGAACAGGAGATCGACAACCTTTCCACCACCCGGGTCCACCCCAATCTGCCCGGCATGACCATTCCGGCAGAGATGAAGTTCACCAAGAGCGTGGAAGAGGTGTGCACGGACAAGGAGATCCTGCTGTTCGCGGTGCCGTCGGTGTTCGTGCGCTCCACCGCCGCCAAGGCCCGGCCCTTTGTGCCGGACGGTCAGATCATTGTGGACGTTGCCAAGGGCATTGAAAAGGATACCCTGTTCACCATGACGGAGATCCTGGCCGATGAGCTGGGCAAAGAGGGCGGCCCCAAGGGGGTGCGTCTGGTGGCCCTGAGCGGTCCCACCCACGCTGAGGAGGTGGCGATCGACCTGCCCACCACCATCGTTTCGGCCAGCAAGGATATGGAAGCGGCCAGATTCGTGCAGACGGTGTTCACCAACAACGTCATGCGTGTGTACACCAATGAGGACATCAAGGGCGTGGAACTCAGCGGTGCCATGAAGAATGTCATTGCGCTGGGCGTGGGCATCTCCACCGGCCTGGGCTATGGCGACAACGCCCGTGCCGCCCTCATCACCCGCGGCATTGCCGAGCTTGCCCGGCTGGGCGTGGCCATGGGCTGCAATGTCCATACCTTTGCCGGTCTGGCCGGCATCGGTGACCTGATCGTGACCGCCACCAGTATGCACAGCCGCAACAACCGGGCCGGCATCCTCATCGGCAAGGGTGAGACCCCGGAGCAGGCCGTGAAGGAGGTGGGTATGGTGGTCGAGGGCATGAACGCCCTGCCCGCCGCGCTGGAGCTTGCCGCCAAGTATCAGGTGGAAATGCCCATCGTCCAGACCGTGAACGCTGTTGTGAACAAGGGCATGAGCGCCGCCGAGGCGGTGCGCTCCCTGATGGACCGGGACCCCAAGAACGAACTGCCCCAGAGTTACGAAAAGTAATATTTTTTCATCGAGAGGGACGACCCTCTCCGTCATTGCCTCGCAATGCCACCTCTCCCGAGGGGAGAGGTTTGGTGCTGTACTTTACGGCATCAAAAAAGCTCCCCCTTTTGGGGGAGCTGGCAAAGCCGCAGGCTTTGACTGAGAGGGTTGTTCCTCTTTCATTTTACTGCTGGGCTTCGATTGCCTTGACGATCTTGTCGGCGATGTACTTGTGGCCGGAGACGGTGGGGTGGCCATCCAGCTCAGTCTGAGCAAAGGGGATGGAAACGTAGGTGGCACCGTAAACATCGGCCAGCTGCTTTTCGTAGTTGTTCAGCTTGCTGAAGTAGTTGCTCCAGCTGGGCAGCAGGGGCACAGGGTTGGTGGCACCGATGATCAGGATCTGAGCATCAGGGTTCAGTTCCTTGACAGTCGCCACGATCTGGCGCAGGTTGCTGCTGCTTTCAGGATAAGCGTTCTCGCAGATCTTGTTCATGCCAGAGAAGAACAGGTTCCAGACGGCATCCTTCTCGCTGCGGGTCAGGCTGAGCTTTTTCAGGCTCTCGTTCAGTGCGTCCTCGGTTTCCTTGCTGCTGCCGCGCAGGTTGCCGCTGAGCACGATGGAAGCCAGGTCCTCACTTTTCCAGTTGGTGGCCTCACCAAAAGAGACCACGGTGGGCACAAAAGCATCATTGGAGCCCAGCTGGATGGAGATAACATCGGCACTTTTGATGTAATCTACAAACTCGGGGTAATTGTACTGGCAGCCGGAGAGGGTGTTCATCTCGGCCATGGTGCCGGTCTTGACCAGCTCCAGCATATCCTTGCTCATCACGCCGGGCAGGCCAAGGTTGATGGCGTGATCCCGGTCGAGGTTCAGGCTTTTGCCCACCTGACCCACATAGCAGGCCTCGGGGTAACCCTTGAAGTTGAAGGAAACGTCCACGCCCATCAAGTTATGTGCATATTGAACGGTAGTCAGGCCGATGCCGGCGCAGATGCTGTCGCCCAGGGCAACATAGGTGATGGAGTTGGGCTCCTTCTCTTCTTCGGTGCTGCTGGAGGTGAAGAAACAGTTCTCCTCCTCTGCGGCGGCCTGTTCAGTGGTCAGAGCGGGGTCTGCGCTCGCTTCCGGGGCGGCTGCAAAGGCCGGAACGCTCAGGACAGAGAACAGCATGGCGGCCGAGAGGGCCAGGCCAATCAGTTTCTTTTTCATGGTGTCGTCACGAATCCTTTCCAATGTGTATTATTCTGCTTAATAATCGCGGGGAGTGATCTCTTCTTCCAGCTTGCGATAATCAAATTTAGCGGCCAGTGTCAGGGGCATTTCGGGGATGATCTTGTACCCTACGGGCTGGACATATTCGGGCAGCTCCTCAACGCAGAGCTGGCGCAGCTCCTTGATGATCTGCTTGCGCTTGGCGGCGGGAACCGCAGGGTCAAGCACCAGATAGACAAAAGGCAGGCGGCCCTGCACATGATCCTTGTCGGCGCAGCCCACCACAGAGCACTGATGCACGGCGGGATGCTGGCTGACCACATTTTCGATCATGGAGGGGAACACCTTGAAGCCATCGTGACGGATGATGAGCCGCTTGATCCGGCTGTCCAGATAGACAAAGCCGTCCTGGTCCAGATAGCCGATGTCACCGGTATGCACCCAGACCCGGCCATCTGCATGGGTGCGCAGGATGGCGGCGGTCTCGGCAGGCTTGTTGTAGTAGCCTTTCATAACGCCGGGGCCGGAGATGCACAGCTCACCCCGCTGACCGATGGGCAGCTCCGTGTCGGTGCCCGGCTCAAAGGCGGACACCAGCGTGCTGACCAGCGGCAGGCCCACGCTGCCGGGTTTGTTGTTCCGTCCGGCAGCAGCGGTGGCAGCAGAGGATGCCTCGGTCATGCCGTAGCCCTTGGCGATGGGGAATTCCACGTTGTGAGCGGCCAGGAAGTCGTTGACCGTCTGCTCGGCACCCCGGGCGATGGCATCGCCGCCCGCGGCATAGTTGCGGATGAAGGAGAGATCCTTGTTCTGCAGCTTGGGGTCAACAGCCAGCTGCTGGTAGTGGGAGGGCACGCCGAACATGTGTTCGGGCTTGTACTTCCAGATCAGGCTGCCCAGCTTATTGGAGTCGAGGTTGGGGATGATAACCACCTTGATGCCCAGCGTCAGCGGCAGATGTACGCCGCAGGCAAAGCCGTAGGCAATGAAGGGGGGCATGATGTTCAGCAGGGACTGACCCTTGGAAAACAGCGTGTCGCAGGCGGAGAACTGCATGGCAATGCCGTTGAAGTTGTTATCGGTCAGCATCACGCCCTTGGGGGAGCCGGTGGTGCCGCCGGTGTGCACCACCACGCAGGCGTGCTCCGGGTCATAGGGTTCTGCGGCAATGCTCTCGTCCTTCCCGGCAGCAAGGAACTGCTTCCAGTGGATGACGTTGGAATGGTACTTGTTCTTGTCGAGATTTTTGACCTTGTAGCCCAGCGCCAGAGGCAGCGGCAGGGAGTCGGCCGGGGAGAGCACCACCACATGCTCCACATGGGTGCGCTTGGCAGCCTGATGGCAGCGCTCATACACCACATTCAGGCAGATCAGCAGGTGGGAATCCACCTCTTCGATGTACTCGCGGATGCCCTCCACACTGTAACGGGGATCCACCAGGTTCAGAGTCGCGCCGATCATGTCGGCGGCATAGAATGCAAAGATAATCTCCGGGGTCATCACGCTGACCACCGTGGCGATATCGCCCTTTTTCAGGCCCGCGGCCCGCAGGGCTGCTGCCGTTTTTTTGACGTTGACGATAAAATCAGCGTAGGTGAACTTGCGGCCATAGTATTCCAGTGCGGTCTCGCCCAGCCGGTTCTTGTTCTGCCGGCAGACGAGCTCAAACGCCGTGCAGGCGGGCATGGTCTGGTCAATGTACTTATGATCGTAGAATTTCAGCCAGGGACGTGCCTGGGAAGCATAGATCGGGGTGTTGGATGTTGTCATAAATTGTCCTTTGTCCTTTGAGCAGTCACTGCACCCGCAGCCGGGGCAGCTGGATTCAACAGGGTCTTAAATTTCGTCCGTTTGTTAAAAACAACACAATACGTACAAGAGCTATTGTAGTAGAGCAGGGTGGAAATGTCAAGAAACAAAGGGCGAACTTTGCCAAAAAACGCAAGAGAAAGTTTACATTTCAGCCAGCCAGTCTTTGGCCTCCTGCTCGCTGCAGAGCACCCAGTGGCTGGGGCGCAGCTCCCGCCACTGGGGAGCTTCCTGCGTGTAATCGTGCATGGCGGGGTCGTAGACCAGCAGCTTTTTCTTCCGCTCCAGCCTGGGGTTGGGCATGGGGATGGCGGAGAGCAGGCTGCGGGTGTAGGGGTGGATGGCATGGGTCACCAGCTCTTCCGCATCGGCCAGCTCTACGATATTGCCCTTGTGGATGACGGCGATGCGGTCCGAAATGTACCGCATGACCGAGAGGTCGTGAGCGATGAACAGGTAGGTGATGCCGCGCTCCTTCTGCAGATGACGCAGCAGGTTGAGCACCTGGGCACGGATGGACATATCCAGAGCCGAGATGGGCTCGTCGGCAATGATAAACTCAGGCTCCACGATCAGGGCGCGGGCAATGCCGATGCGCTGGCGCTGGCCGCCGGAGAACTCATGCGGGAAACGGGAGGCGAATTCAGGCAGCAGGCCCACATCCAGCAGTGCCTGCCGGACCTTCTCCTCCCGCTGGGCGGCGGTCAGGTCGGGCCGGACATTCTGCAGGCCCTCGCCCACGATGTAGCTGACCTTGGCACGCTCGTTCAGGGAGGACTGCGGGTCCTGGAAGATCATCTGGATCTCCTTGATGACCTGCTGGTCCAGCTGGCGGGAAATCTTGCCGTTGATCTTCTGACCCTTGTACAGGATCTCGCCGCCCGAGGTGGGCAGGATGCGCATGATGGCGCGGCCGATGGTGGTTTTGCCGGAGCCGGATTCGCCCACCAGACCAAAGGTCTCACCCTTGTAAATTTCAAAGTTGGCACGGTTCACGGCCTTGAAGGCCTTGCGGCCGGAGCCGTAGGTCACCTCGAGGTCCTTGACCTCAAGCAGGACCTGCCGGGGCGAGGCCTCTCCATCTTGCTGGCGCAAGACCGTTTTTTCGCTCGAACACTCCACTGGGGTGTTCGCTGCTTCGCAAACGCGAATGTCACGATTTTCAGGCATCCTGCATCCCCTCCTCTTTCAACAGTTTGACGGCGGCAGGCGGCTCCACCTTGGGGGCCCGGGGGTCCAGCAGCCAGGTCTTGGCCTTGTGGGTGGGGCTGACCGTAAAGTAGGGCGGGCGCTTGACAAAGTCGATCTTCAGCGCCTGGGGGTTGCGGGGCGCAAAGGCATCGCCGTGGATCTCGGTGAACAGATTCGGGGGTGTACCCTGAATGTTGAACAGATCCTCGCCCTTGATGCCCATCTGGGGCATACTGGACAGCAGCGCCCAGGTGTAGGGGTGGCGGGGGTCGTAGTAGATCTCATCGGAGGTGCCGATCTCCACGATGTCACCTGCGTACATGACGGCCACCCGGTCGGCGATGTTGGCCACCACGCCCAGATCGTGGGTGATGAGGACGATGGTCAGGTTGTACTTGACCTGCATCTCCTTGAGCAGCTGCAGGATCTGGGCCTGAATGGTCACATCCAGTGCGGTGGTGGGCTCGTCGCAGATCAGGATCTGCGGGTTGCAGGCTACCGCAATGGCAATGACGACGCGCTGGCGCATACCGCCCGAAAACTCGTGGGGATACTGCGCAAAGCGCACCTCGGGGTCAGCAATGCCCACGTCCCGCAGGTATTCAAGGGTCTTTTCCCGGGCGGCCTTGCCCTTGAGATGCTGGTGCAGCTCCACGGCTTCCATGATCTGGTCGCCGATGGTCTTCAGGGGGTTCAGGCTGGTCATGGGGTCCTGCATGATCATGGCGATCTCATGGCCCCGGACCTTCAGCCAGTCCTTCTCCTTTTTCAGGTCGGAAAGGCGGATGGGCTTGCCGTCATCGGCACCGTAATAATCAATGGTGCCCGAGGTGATGGAGCCGTTGGCATCCAGCAGGCCCATGAAGCTCTTGGTGAACACGCTCTTGCCGGAGCCGGATTCGCCCACGATGGCAAGGACTTCGCCGTGGTAGATGTCCAGGTCGATGCCGCGGATGGCATGCAGCACCTTGCCGCGCAGGTTGAATTTGATGTTGAGGTCCTTTACAGAAAGGATGAGCTGATTTTTTTCCATCTTCTGTCCCTCCTTACTGCAGGTGGTTCTTCGGGTCGGCAGCGTCCGAGAAGGCGTTGCCGATGAGGTAGAACGCAATGGTGACAAAGCTCAGGATGATGGTGGGGTAGAGCAGCTGGTACCGCAGGCCCGCCTGCATCATCACCTTGCGGCCGTCGTTGATCAGGTTGCCCAGAGAGGGCGTTTCCACAGAAAGGCCCAGGCCGATATAGGTGATGAACACCTCGCTGCCGATGGCGGCGGGGATGGTCAGGGCCATGCGCAGCATGATGACCGATACCAGATAGGGCAGCAGGTTGCGCAGCACGATGCGGCGGATGGGGGTGCCGATGCAGCGGGAAGCCACGTTGTAATCACGGTCGCGGATGATCAGGATCTGGTTGCGGATAAAGCGCGCCATGGCGATCCAGCCCGTGATGGACATGCCCAGGATCAGGGTCTGGATGCTGGGGGACGCAACATAGGAGATCAGGATCAGGATGATGGTGGAGGGGATGTTATCACAGATGTTGTACAGCTCGGTGAAAAAGAAATCGAGCTGGCGGACATAGCCCCAGAGCACGCCCACTGTGATGCCCACCACGGCCTCGATGAGGGCCACGAAGAAGGCGATGGTCAGACTGGTGCGTGCACCAGCCCAGATGCGGGCCCACAGGTCCTGGCCGATGGCGTTGGAACCCCAGATAAAGCCCTCTTCCCCGGGGGCGATATTGCGGAACTGGATGCCTGTGGCGGGGTCTACCTGGCAGAGATTGGGATCTGCCTGACCGGGCAGATAAGGCTGCAAAAAGGCAAAGCCCACCACGAACACCAGTGCAATGAGCAGGGCCACGGCGATCTTATTCTTGAAGAAAGCACGGAAGGTGCTGCCCCAATAGCTGTAATTGGAGTAGGAGGTGGCCTCGGCACGCTCCTCGCTGAACCCGGCGGGGGTGAACAGCTCGTCCTCGGGCAGGGCGGCCCAAGCGGCGGGGCCGTCCTTCTGCAGCTTGTTCAGGTCGTTTTCCAGAACAGCTGCCTTGTGATCTTTCATGTGGAACAGCATTATCGGCCACCTTCTTTCTTGCCAAAGCTGATGCGGGGATCGATGAGCACCATGAGCAGATCGCCCAGAATCAGGCCGATGATGCCCACGCAGGCGTACAGCAGCACGATGCCCTGCACCATGGTGTTGTCGTGGCGCTGGACGCAGGTGACCAGCAGGCCGCCCATGCCGGGGATGGAATACAGGCTCTCGATGTAGATGGAGCCGACCACAGTGTTCAGGAAGGCAGAGGGAATATACTGCACCAGCGGCACCATGGCGTTGCGGAAGATGTGGCGCAGGGCGATGTTGCTCTCGCTCACGCCCTTGGCCAGCGCCAGCCGGACGTAATCCTTGTTGCTCTCGTCCACCATGTAGCGGCGCAGCCACATGGCGTAGAATGCCACGTTGCCCAGGCTCATGGAGCAGACCGGCAGCACCCAGTACCGCCAGTCGGAGGCATCAAACAGCAGGCCCACGCCCAGGGCGGTGGTGCCGTACATCTGAATATAGAGGTAATACACGGCGGCAGGCACAGCCTGAATGAGCACGATGATGGCGGTGCCGATCTTATCCGGCCAGCGGTTCTTGAACCGGCCCATCAGCAGGCCCATGGGAATGCCGATGACCAGGCTCAGCAGCATGGCAAACACGCCCATCTGGATGGAGATGGGCAGCTTTTTGGCCAGGATGCCGGTGACCGAGGCATTTACCTTATAAATATGGCTCACGCCCAGGTCGCCGTGGAGGGCATTCCACCAGAAGCGGCCGATCTGCACCGGCAGCGGGTCCAGCAGGCCCATGGACTGCAGGCCCGCCTGGATCTGGGCCTCGGTCATTTTTTCGTAGTTTGCAAAGTAGCCTTCCACCGGCATCAGCCGCAGCAGGCAGAACACGAGCGTTACAATGACGAACAGCGTCAGGATGGAACGCCCGATGCGTTTTGCCAGATATTTCAGCATATCTGTGCGCACCCCTCTTTCGTTTGTGGTTCCTCCGCGGACAGTGGTCCTGAACAGCGGATAGGAATAGAATACATCAAAATTGCACTTTTGGAAAGTGATTTGCCCGGATTTTGAAAAATGTTTTTGTAAAAGCAGGGTAAAGTGAACGTTTTTTCTTACAAAAACAACCCTCTCCGCCGGGTTGACGGAGAGGGATAAAAGTTTTTATAAACCTCTGCGTTTCAAAATCTCATCCAGAATGGCATCGGCCACATCGGCCTTGCTCATCAGGGGCAGCTCCCGGGTACCGTCGGGGGTGATGAAAGTGACCACGTTGGTGTCCACCCCAAAACCGGCCCCGGCGACCTTCAGGTTGTTGGCCACCACCATGTCCAGATTCTTCCGGGTCAGCTTGGCCGTGGAGTTTTCCACCATATCCCGGGTCTCCATGGAAAAACCGCAGAGGAACTGGTGGGTCTTTTTCGGGCCGATGGTACCCAGAATGTCGGCGGTGCGCTCCACAGGGATGGAGAGGTCGCCGTCCTTTTTCTTGATCTTGTCGCTTGCCACCGTCACGGGGCGGTAGTCGGCCACGGCGGCAGCCATCACCAGCACGTCCATCTCCTCAAAGCGGCTGGTCACGGCATCGTACATATCCTGCGCCGTGGTAATGGGAACATCGGTGGTGAAGCGGACCGGCGGCAGGTCGGTGTGGCCGTGGATGAGGGTGACCTCTGCTCCCCGCATGGCGGCGGCCCGGGCGATGGCATAGCCCATCTTGCCGGTAGAGTGGTTGGTCAGGTAGCGCACGGGGTCCAGCGGCTCCTGCGTGGGCCCGGCGGTCACAGCGATGCGGACACCGGCCAGATCCTTGGGCCGGGCGATGGTGTGCAGGATGTACTCGATGAGCACATCCTCCTTGGGCAGGCGGCCGCTGCCCACATCCTTGCAGGCCAGCACCCCGCTCTCAGAGGGGATGACCGTGAAGCCGTAGTGCTCCAGCGTTCTGAGGTTGTCCTGCGTGATGGGGTTTTCCAGCATCCCGGTGTTCATGGCCGGGCTGACCAGCTTGGGGCACCTGGCCGCAAGCACCACGGTGGTGAGCATATCATCGGCAATGCCGTGGGCCATTTTGGCAATGACGTTGGCCGTGGCCGGTGCCACCAGAACGACATCTGCCTTTTTGGCCAGCGAGATGTGGGTGACCTCGAACTTGAAATCGCGGTCGAAGGTGTCCACCATGCACTTGTGGCCGGTCAGCGTTTCAAAGACGAGAGGGGTGATGAAATGGGTGGCGTTCTCGGTCATAATGACCTCCACGTCCGCCCCCAGCTTTTTGAGTGCGCTGGCCACATTTGCCATTTTATAGGCGGCAATACCGCCGGTAACGCCCAAAAGGACGCATTTGCCCTGCAGATCCATCCAAAAAACCTCCTGTTTTGCGGGTTTGCCTCTTTAGTATAATCCAAAATCACCGCCAGCACAACAAAATCTTTCGGTTGGGTCTTGCATCCAGCGCAAAAATGCGGTAAAATAGCTTGACTTAGAATAAAACCTCTCCGTCAAGGTCTGCGTCTTTGCCGCCTCTCCTGCCGGGAGAGGCAAGCCACCCGGCTCCTCTGGCAGGGGAGCCGGAGCAAAGCGCCTGAGAGGTTTTGCAGGAAAGGTAAAATATGATCTTAGCCATTGATATAGGCAACACCACCGTCGCCCTGGGCGGCATCAAGGACGGACGTGTATGCTTTGTGGCCCACATGGATACGGTGCGCACCCGTACCGCCGCGGAATACCGCATTGAAATGGAAAAGGTGTTTGCTCACCGCCGCCACCCGGAAAAGCCCATCCGGTTCGAGGGCGCGGTGCTGACCAGCGTAGTGCCCCAGATCACCGGGGCACTGGCTGAGTGCGCCCGCTATTACACCGGCAAAAAGCCGGTCATCGTTTCGCCGGAGATCCGCACAGGCCTGACCATGGGGGTGCCTGACCCCCATGCCGTGGGCAAGGACCGGCTGGTGGATGCCGCTTACGCTGCGGCGAACTTCCCGCTGCCGGTCATCACCGTGGATCTGGGCACTGCCACTACATTTAATGTTGTGGATGAGAACAGGGTATTCCGGGGCGGTGTGATCTGCCCGGGGCTTTCCACCGGCCTGCGGGCTCTGGGGGAGCGCTGTGCCCAGCTGCCGCAGGTGCGGCTGAGCTCCCCCAAAGCAGCCATTGGTGTGAACACTGAGAGCTGTATGCTTTCGGGCTCTGTGCTGGGCACGGCAGTCCTGCTGGACGGCATCACCCAGCGCATTGAGGAAGAGCTGGGCCGTCCGGCCACCCTGGTGGTCACGGGCGGGCTGGCAAAGTATGTCACGCCGCTCTGCCGCCATCCGCTGACCTACGACCCGGAGCTGCTGCTGAAGGGGCTAGCACTGCTGTACCAGATGAATGCCCCTCAGCCGCACTATGCCGCCGGTGGCAGGCGGCGGAACCCGAACAACAATTTCCGCCGGGGCCGCCGTCCCCGCTCCCAGCGCCGGGAACGCCGCGAGGAGAAGAACAAAAACGGCTGACGACGAAACAGGATGGAGAGAACAATGAAACTAGGGATCCTGGGCACGGGGATGATCGTGCGGGAGTTTCTGCCCTGGCTGGCAGGGCCGGACTGCCCCTTTACGGTGCAGGCACTCTGCAGCACCCAGCGCAGTGCGCCGGTGGCCGCCGAGATGTGCGAACAGTACGGCATTCCCCAGCACACCACGAACTATTTTGAATTATTGCAGTGGGTGGATGTGATCTATCTGGCCGTGCCCAACCTGCAGCATTACCGCTATGCCAAGGTGGCGCTGGAAGCGGGGAAGCATGTCATTGTGGAAAAGCCCATGGCCTGCACCGCTGCCCAGACCGAGGAGCTGGCGGCGCTGGCCCGCCGCAAAAAGGTGTTCCTGTTTGAGGCCATGACCACCCAGTACCTCGAAAACTACAACAAGATCCGGGAGCTGCTGCCCCGCATCGGCAGGGTGAAGCTGGTGCAGTGCAATTTCAGCCAGTATTCCAGCCGCTACGATGCCTTCTGTGCCGGGGAAACGCCAGTCTCCTTTGACCCGGAGTGTGCGGGCGGTGCCCTGATGGATCTGAATGTCTACAACATCAGCTATATCGTGGGCCTGTTCGGTGAGCCGAACCAGGTGCACTACCTGCCCAACATGGAGCGCGGCATCGACACCAGCGGTATCCTGACCATGGAGTACAACAGCTTCAAGGCAGTCAGCATGGCCGCCAAGGACTGCGGTGCGCCTGCCCGGTATGTCATCCAGGGCACAAAGGGCTATATCCTGCAGAAATCCACGGCCAACTGGTGCGGCGGCGTGACCTTCCACCCCAATCAGGGCAAGGAAGAGCACTTCAACCTGAACGGCGGCAGACCCCGGCAGGCGGCGGAGTTCCACGCCTTTGCCAAGGCCATCGAGGGCGGTGACCAGGAACTGTGCAGCCGGATGCTGGATACCTCCGTGGCCGTCAGCCGTGTGCTGACCGTGGCCCGGCGGAGCGCCGACATCAAATTTCCCTGTGATAGATAAACATCCTAACCCTCTCAGGCACTTCGTGCCAGCTCCCCCAAAGGGGGAGCTTTTGACAAAACCGCAAACTTTGCATGGATTGCCAAGGCCTCGCCCTTCGGGAGAGGTGGCATTGCGAAGCAATGACGGAGAGGGTGAGGCCGTTTATAAATTTTCAAGCATCCCTGACATTTTATCAAAAACCAGATTTGCGCCGTATCCGACGTATAGGGCGGAACGGCAGCAGGAGGAAAACTGAATTATGAAAAACAACGATCTTCGCACTCTCACCCGACTGGCACTGCTGGTCGCCATCGAGCTTGTAATGAAGGCCATCGGCCTGGGCAGTGTGCCCATGGGCCCGCTTTACATGAGCTTCCTGACCCTGCCCATTGCGGTGGGTGCCATCACCATGGGCCCTGTGGCCGGTGCTGTGCTGGGCGGCGTGTTCGGCGCGGTGAGCTTCTATGATGCCATTACCGGTGCTTCCGCCATGACCGGCGCTCTGTTCCAGGTCAGCCCTGTCAACGCCTTTATCCTCTGCGTGGGCATGCGTGTGCTGATGGGCGTGTGTGTGGGCCTGATCTTCAACGGCCTGAGCAAGCTGGACAAGAGCCGCACCTGGAGCTATATCGTCAGCGCCATGTGCGCTCCGGCCCTGAACACCCTGTTCTTCATGGGCTATATCGTGCTGGCGTTCTACAACTGCGACTATGTTCAGAACCTGGTGTCTGTTAAGGGCGCTGCCAACCCCCTGATGTTCGTTGTGCTGCTGGTTGGTGTCCAGGGCGTGGCTGAGTTCCTCGTCTCCGGCATCCTGGGCGGCATCGTGGCCCGCGCCGTGCACAAGTTCCTGAAGTAAGAGCCCGCGTTCCGCGTCAGGGAAGAGCGTATGGGTTTGTAACATTGTAAAATAAAAGACCAGAACTGAACTGCCACTTGGCAGAACAGCTCTGGTCTTTTTCTGTGCGGTGAAAAACAGAAACACAGCCTTTACAGAGGCAGCTTGCCGCCGACCTTGTTGACGACATAGTAGGCGGCCTCTTCCTCAGGCTTGACGTAGATTTTGCAGGACTGCACGCCCACTTTGTGGGTCAGGCGGTAATCGGCCTTGGCGCGGTCTACAAGATCGGTGATGTTATACTGCTTGCCGGCAAATTCAACGTAGATCTCAGGGGAAAGCGGGGGACGGCCCTTGTGGGCGGTCTTTTCCGTTTTGGGGGCTTTCTCCGTTTTGACAGCGGACTTTGTGGTCTTGCGTGCGGGCTTTGCCTCGGCTGCGGGAGCTTCTGCAGCGGCAGGAACGACAGGCTTTTTCACTGACATGGATTCTACCTTCTTTCTCATATCGTTTTGCGTGTGGGAATAATACCGGAATGCACCGGTAGAAAAACTTTGCATCAAACAGCAGCATATAACTATATAATAGTTTTTTGCGGCGCATTTGTAAAGAGGTTTTGTGAAAAAAGGTTCGTTTTCAGGCAGGAAATGCTTTTTTGTTTCTGGAAAAGTTACTGGACGCACAGTCCCTCGGCCCGTGTGACGATGGACAGCAGCAGTTCAGCATCCCAGTCCTCTGCCAGCACAAATAGATCATCGCAGATCTCCTTCTGGATTTGTGCCGTCGTTTTTTGTCCGGCAAGGACGCAGACCGCAGAAAGCAGTCGAACTTTCAGGGCACAAATTTCTGCAGGTGCGCCCCACAAACGGGCAAGGTCATAATTGCTGGTGTTTCCGCAGGGCATGGCACAGGCAGCGCAGTTGGGAGCCACCCGGTGCTTCTCAGCTTCAACGATGTCAGTCATCCGGAGCAGCGCGCTCTCGACGGCCTCCGGGTCAGCCGCCAGCCGCAGACCGGCAGCCAGTATGCGGTCAGTGTCCTCCGTTTTGGGTTCATTGACTGTGGAGCGCGCCAGCCCCACCAGCGCGCCCAGCAGAGTGTCCCGCTGACGCTGTGCAGCGGTAACGGGAGCAGAAAACGTGTGATTCATAGGAACCTCCAGGCTCTTTTTTGCTGTAAGGATACCACGGAATCCCCGGAAAGGGAAGGCGAAAAATTCTTTTTTCTGCAAAAGGGAATAGCGTCTTGATTTTGGACGGAAAATCCGCTATAATAATACCGTTCTACATACGCCGGTGTGTCGGAATGGCAGACGAGGGGGACTCAAAATCCGCTTCGTGATTTTTCGTGTCTGTGCGAGAAATCCACGAGTATTCGTTGAATTTTGAGAGTTCGTCGAAGCAGGATTTCTTACATCCCTCCTGAACATCCCTCCAATCTTCAGAAACCGGTACTAATGTCTCAAAATTGAATATAAGCCGATGTGGCGGAATGGCAGACGCAAACGACTCAAAATCGTTCGGGAAACCATGTGGGTTCGAGTCCCACCATCGGCACTTCATCATAAAACAGCTTAGGATCGAAAGATTTTAGGCTGTTTTTCTTTTTTGCCCATTTTTTATACTTTGGCGTTTTCTGGGAAGATATTGACGATTGCATTCGCCGAAGATACCTTACTGGAGAAATCCAGATGTGTATAAATGTTGCTTGTCGTGCTGATGTCGCTGTGCCCCAGCCACTCCTGAATCTCCTTCAGGCTCACGCCATTGGCATAGAGCAGACTGGCGCAGCTATGGCGCAGATCGTGAAAGCGGATACGCTTCATCTGGTGTGCGACCAGAAAATCCGGGAAATGTTGGCTCAGGAAATCGGGCCGAATCCGTTTTCCCATCGGGTCTACATAGATATAGTCAAGATAATCGGTGCAATAGCTTTTGCCGCAGACCTTCCGATTCTGCTCCTGCTCCTTTTTCATTTTATTGAGCATCTGCTCACAGGCAGGGATTAGGGGAAGTGTCCGGCAGCTCGACTTTGTTTTTGTCTTATCTCGTGCGATTTCTGTTAGCGTTCCGTTGACCTTTGCGGTCACAACCGTATGCTGAATGCTGATTTTCTTGTTTTCAAAGTCAATGGCATCCCATTTCAAGCCAACAACTTCACTGCGCCGCAGGCCGTAGAATGCAGCCATGATAACGCCAAACTCCGAAGGGTCACCTTGAATCGCTTTGAAAAGCTGCTCCAGTTCTTCACCGCTGTAAATCTCCGACTTGAACTTTTCCTTACGAGGACGTTCAACGCGATCTGCCGGGTTGGAACGGATCATGCCGATTTGAAAAGCGTACTGCAAGCATTTGCGGATGTTGGCGTGATAGTGAATGACGGTGTTTGCCGTAAGGCCACGATCCAACTCATGCTGGTAGAAGTCTTGGATGTATTTGGGATGCTGTTCCATATCCTGCAATGTATAGTGGAGCGGTTCAAAATATGGGACGATCTTGTGAACGATTGCTCTTTCATAGCTGGTATAGGTTGTGATTTCCACTCGTGACTTCATCATTTTCAACCAGTCCGTGATGAAGTCGGTGAAAAGTACCGGGGAGTTATCAAGGCAGGGGTCAACTTCTTTGATGGGGCTGACCTTCAGCCAATTATTGTCAACGGCATATTGTAGGGCATCGGTCAACTCCTTGTGCCAATCCAGAAGCTGCTGTACACTGGCCTCCTCCTGCTGACGCTCATAGCGGAAGAACGTTTCCAGATCGCGCGGAGAGAGTGCTTTCAAAGACAGCCGCTTCTTTTCAAAGTATGGGACAACTACTCTTCCCAGATCATAAGCATATCTGCCATAGGTTTCGGGCGGAAGGTTCATCACGCTTTCCCGAAGCCAGCGGTTCAGATATTCCGATACCGGCAGGTCGGAAACCTGCTGCATCGTTTCAGGGTTAAACTCTTTTTGTGTTTTACGCAACAGAGATTCAGCTCTTTTTTTGTTTCCTTTAACAGGAAGTCCTGTGCTGATGGATTTGGTTCTGCGCTTTCCATCTGTGTCTTTCCAGCTCAGAATCATCTGATACATACCGTTTTGTTCTCTTAAATGTCCGGCCACATTTGTCATAGTTATGCTCCTTTCTGTTCGCAGCCAAACGTCCTTTGCTTAGGCATCATAAGTTTAGAAGATTCTGGAGTGTTTTGCAAGGATGGCACAAGGGAGTTTGAAAGGTGCATCCCTCCAAGTTGCCGATCCTGATCGAGCAGGTACTCTACCACGCAGAGTTTTGGTATCTTATAGCTGCGTCCTACACGCGCCGAGTGGATCTTATTCTGCTTGACCAACAGATACGCATTCTTCCGGCAGATGCCAAGCATTTCCTGAAGATGCTCCACCGTCACCACATCCGGGTAGTCCTTGAACATCGTCAGATACCTCTCCGTCTTTCGGTCAGGCTCTTCCTGAATCAAAGTGCAGGCTGCGATCTCGCTCATTCCTGTCC
>NZ_JAFREK010000059.1:0-12030 GCF_017377535.1 Faecalibacterium sp. Marseille-Q4137 | reverse complement strand
CGTGCCCAAGATAGTTCGCTGGAAACGGCGCGTGAAAATAGGTAGTCGCCGACTTACATGAAACCCCTGAGGAAGAAATTCCTTGGGGGTTTGTTGTTTTTGTGCGGTACTTTCTTTCGCTGGCAAAGAAATTGCCAAAAGTTTCTATTTTTGCTTGATTTTTTCATACGGTATGCTATCATAGGGATGGAAACGCTTTTGGGAGAAACGCGTTCCCATGCAAAAACAGTTGACAAAGGATCGGCCTGCTGTTTGACCACCACTTTTCGATCATGTGAGCATGAACTGGAAAGGAGCAGAAGAAAAATGACAAACAAGAAATTCAAGTTGGCAGCAATGTCGCTGGCCACTGCGGTTGCAGTGAGCGCAGTTGGCCCCAGTGCTTCTGCGGTGACGTATTATCTGGGCGATGGCAGTGTAACTGTTGATCAGGATGGTAATGGCGCGTTCAGTTATCAGAACCAGACTGAAGGCAAAACGGAGAATGTCTATGTGGATCAGGATACCCAAGACCATGGCCAAATCATCATCAAGCAGACAGAGGGTACAACAACGGACAATACTGTCACTGTGGAAGAAGATGTCACGAACGATAAGGGCAAACGTGATGTGGATATCATTCTTGACGGCGTGAATGTAG
This sequence comes from Faecalibacterium sp. Marseille-Q4137, assembly GCF_017377535.1. Taxonomy (NCBI): domain Bacteria; kingdom Bacillati; phylum Bacillota; class Clostridia; order Eubacteriales; family Oscillospiraceae; genus Faecalibacterium; species Faecalibacterium sp. Marseille-Q4137. The sequence continues at coordinate 11,390 of NZ_JAFREK010000059.1, read as the reverse complement.
ATACCAGCGACACCAGCACCCAGACTGACACCTCGGCAGAAGCGGCCCCGGATACCGGGAACACAGGGGATAAAACCATCATCAAGGTGGGCGAGGGTGCAGATGTTGACCTGACAGTCAAGGATTCCAACCTGACCACCGGCGGCAACGGCATTGATATCGGTGTGAATCTGAAAGATGATGATGATAACAAGGAAACCAACGTTGACCTGACGCTGGATAATACCAAAATCAATCTGACGGAAAATGCCACAGCGGGCATCAACGCACGGGATAATTCCGACGTGGATATCACCCTTAAAGGGGATAATACTATTGATGGTTCTGAAGCAATCGACAAAGTGACCGAGGGCGGAGGACACGATATCTCTAAGGATAACGTCAATATTGAGGGCATCCGTGTGGGCGGCGAAGGCGCAAGTGACAGCTCGGATGCCAGTGAGGGTGCAAATACCAAGCTGACCATCAGCGGCGGTGTAGAAAAGACCGAAACTGCGGAAACAGACACAGAAGAAACGGAAAGCCCCGCGGGCGGTTCGCTGACCATCAGTGATACCACAGGCGGTCTGGTAATGGCAGATGGCTCGGACGTGGAAATCACAGACGGGGCGAACGTGACCATTGAGGAGACAAAAACCTCTGGTTCTACGCAGGCTGGCCGTGGTGTGACCCAGCATGGTGATTTGACCATCTCCGGCGGCTCTTCCTTAACGATAGACGGTGTAGAGGACAATGCAAAGCAAGCGCCGCATACCGGTATTGGCATTGCCAGCTGGGATGATATCACAGTCGAGGATGGCAGTACGCTGGATATCAGTGATGCTACAACCGGTATTTACGGACATCAAGGCTCGGATGCAAGCCTGACTGTGGAGGATAGTACGCTGAATATTGCTGGCAGCAGCTTCGGCATTGACTATGAAGGTGCCGGAAAAGATAAAGAGGGAAATCTACTCAAATCTGCCGGGGACATCACGTTCGACAATGCAGAAGTCGATATCAATATTACCCCGGAAACCCCGAATGCCGCAGGCTATGGCATTGCCGCCCACGGTGACAGTAATATCACCTTTAAAAATGGCACAGAGGCCGAAATCAAAGTTACTTCTGAAAACCCGGATGCGGGAACCTGGGGCATTTATAATGAGCGTGGCGGGACTGGCAATCTGACGGTGAACGACAGCACGGTGGATATCGATGCAAACCGTGGAATTTACGCCGGTTTCCAGAAGGTTGAAATCGCAAACAACAGCGTTGTGACCTCCAAGAACACCCATCAGGCAATGTATGCTCTGGGCGGCAGTGATGGTAAGGGCCTGAAACTGCGTGTGACCGGAAACAGCCGATATCATCTAACAGGCGGTACGCGGGGTAACTGGGGGATTCAGGCAACCTCTGCCCGGGGACATGAAATTCTGGTTGATGACAATGGACAGCTAATTTCCGATATGGAGAATTCCTATACGGCAGTTGGTCTGGGCAAGAATGCTAAACTGGTCGTGGATAATGGTACTGTTCTTGTGAGGGGAAAATACGACAAGGCAGGACTGTTTGCTTACGGTGATAACAGCACCATCCACATCAAAAACAATTCCCATGTGGAAGCAACAACGATTACCCTTAACCCCTCGATAAAAAAGATACCGACTGTGGGCCAGAAGCTCATCGTTACCGGCGGCACGCTGACCTATGACTACAAGGCCGACAACACCCTGTGGCCGGTGAACGATCAGGGCGACAAGCTGACCAACTTCCTGCTGACCAAGGATGATGCCCACGCAAACTTCGATGCCCTTTCCTATAACGGCCAGACCTACACCTACCTCTCTGACCTGAACAAGGAGACCGGGAAACAGTATCTCTCCGTGTGGGTACCCGCCGCCGCACTGAACTATATGCTGGATGTGGACGGTTCCCATGACCCGGAGATCATCGGCAAGGCACTGGAAGAGCTGAAGCAGGCCGGATACAATTTCGACACTGCCTACCAGACCGCTGAGAATGGCGATCAGGTCGTTATTCTGCGGGATATGGTGGTGAACGGTAAGAGCCTGAACTTCACCAAGACCACCGATGCAGAGGGCAACACCAAGCTCATCTGGGGCAACTACGAAAAACAGGCAGAGGGTGCTCCCAGCGCTTATGATATGGTCTATGGCACCGAGTACGAGTATGAGGGCAAGACCTATACCATCGTCTGGGGCTATGAGAGCCAGAACAACCCCAACACCACCGCAGCAGCGGGCGTGCTGGATGCCTTTGGCCCGGATTCCAACGTGAAGGTTACCGGCGATAACATCGATGGCACCGACTCCGCACGGTACACCGTGACCATTTACGGCGCTCTGCGGGAAGTGACCGACCCTGTGATCCCCACGAACCCGAAACCGGAAACGCCTGAGGATTCCGCTCCCACTCCTCCGGCTCCCACTACGCCGACTACCCCGGCAGTGCAGGATGCACGGCCCACCACTCCCGCCGTGGAGCAGGCAGTCGCTAAGACCACGCCCGCCCCGGAGACCCCCGTGAACCCGCCGGTACAGGATGCCCGCCCGGAGAGCGGCAAGCTGATCCAGACCGGTACCACCAACTGGATGGCAGATGTTCTGGTGCGTGCAGGCGGTGTCCTGCTGGCTGCCGGTTATCTGCTGGAGCGTAAGCGCAAGAGCATGTTCCATAAGGCACAGCACTGAACACGCTTCTGTAAATGACGTAAAAAGGTAAAATATTAAACTGGCTTGGGGCCGCCGCACAAATTTTTGTGGGGCGGCCCCACTTTTTGCAGAAAAAGGCGCTCTCGTCCCGTATTAGGGGATGAAAGCGCTTTTGATTTTGCAAAAAAGGATGAGAACGAGAATGAAAACTTCACCGCACCGCCGGAAGCACCGGCGCAGAGCCTTCCGACGGCTGTTCTGGCTGCTGGTGCTGGCGACCCTGCTTCTGCTGTTGTGGCCCCGGTGGGTCACGCTGGATGGGCTGAACAGTCCCCATGCCATTTTACTGCAGGCCGACAGCGGAGAGGTGCTGGCCGAAAAGGATGCCGACAGCACGATCTATCCGGCTTCCATGACCAAGATGATGACGGCGTTGCTGGCCATAGAAGCAAACCCGGACCTCGACACGCCCGTGACCCTGCCCGAGGAGATCTTTCCGGCTCTGCAGGCCCAGAATGCCTCGCTGGCAGGGTTTCAGCCCGGGGAAACGGCCACAGTGCGGGATCTGCTGTACGGTGCCATGCTGCCCTCAGGGGCCGAGTGCTGCGAAGCGCTGGCCCGGGAGGTGAGCGGCAGCGAGGAAGCCTTTGCGGCCCGGATGAACCAGAAAGCGGCAGAGCTGGGGATGACCGGCACACATTTCTGCAACCCCACCGGCCTGCACGACCCGGAGCATGTTTCCACCGTGCGGGATATGGCCCGGCTGACGGAAGCAGCCCTGCAGAACGAGACCTTCCGCAAGCTGTTTACCACGGAGCGGTATACCGTTCCGGCCACCAACTGCCACCCGCAGGGGTTCACGATGCACAGCACCCTGCTGAGCCAGCTGGACGGCACAGAGCTGCACAGTGGTCGGATCCTGGGCGGTAAGACCGGTTACACCGGGGAGGCAGGGCTCTGCCTTGCCAGTCTGGCCGAGGTGAAGGGCAGGGAATACATTCTGGTCACGGCCGGGGCAGGGGGAAACCACAGCACCGCGCCCTACCACATCGAGGATGCCGTAACAGTCTACCGCCGTGTGAGCCGGGGGTCCTGAACAGGGGAGCGGATGCGCTCCCTTTTTCTGTGCCTGGCTTTGTGGTACAATGGAACAAAACCATTCACAGAACAGGAGAACCATCATGCTCAAGGATTCACAGGTCGATCTCTGCGGCCGCACCGATTTTACCCGCACCGCGCCCCTGCTTGCCCGGGACGAGGCGTTTTCGTTTGCCTGCGCGGGCTGCGGCGGCTGCTGCCGGGGGCGGGAGGACATCGTGCTGTCGGGCTTTGACCTGTGGCGCATCTCGGCCCGCCTGCGCCTGCCGCCACGCACCGTGGCCCGGGCGTTCTGCCGGGGAAGCATCGGGCGGGTCAGCCGCCTGCCGGTGCTGCGGCTGGCCCCGCTGAAGGAAGAGCGCGGCAACTGTCCCTTCCTCACCGGGAACCACTGCGCCATCCACGATGCCGAGCCGCTGGTCTGCGCCCTTTACCCGCTGGCGCAGGAAATCACGAAGGACGGTCAGGTATCCTACTTTTTGCAGCCCACCCAGTGCGGCGGGCAGGTCATTGCGGCAAGGGTGGGGGATTATCTGGCCCGGTACGATGTGCCCACCCGGGAGGCCACCGATGTGCGCTGGGCGCAGGTGTGCATGGAGTTGGAGGATACCGTGGAGCGGCTGGACGCTCTGTTTGAGCCGGTGTTTGCCCGGCGGATGCAGGAAAAGCTGTGGCAGGCGCTGTATTACCGGTACGACTTTGCAAAAGAGTACCGCCCCCAGCTGGAAGAAAATCTGCTCTGGCTGGACGGTGAGCTGAAAAAGCTCGAAGGAATGCAGATGCAGCACAGAATCATCGAAAAAAGTGATAGATAAAATTACTTTGATTGATAATTCGGGCTGTTTCCCGGTTGTTTTAGAGCGGAAAGTGTGATATACTTCACGAGTGTAAAGCGGCAGCGCGATGCGATTGGCCGCTTGAATACTGACTTTCATGCGGTGTCCTGTTGCCGCGAAAGTAGAATTGAGGGAGTAATATCATGCGTAAAATTTCTCGTCGTTCGTTCCTGTCTGCCGCCGCTGTCTGCGGCGCAGCTGCTGCCCTGACTGCCTGCGGCGGTTCCTCCAGCTCCACGGCTGCTTCTTCCACCGCTTCCTCTGCTGCGGCTTCTTCCGCAGCGGCTGACGGCCAGAAGTATACCGTTGGCATCTGCCAGCTGGTGGAGCACGCCGCTCTGGATGCCGCCACCCAGGGCTTTGAGGATGCTCTGACCGCACAGTTCGGCGAGAATGTCACCTTTGACTTCCAGAACGCCCAGAACGATTCCGCAACCTGCGCCACCATCGCCAACGGCTTTGTTTCCGCAGGCGTTGACCTGATCATGGCAAACGCTACCCCCGCCCTGCAGGCCGCACAGGCTGCCACCGACAGCATCCCCATTCTGGGCACCTCCGTCACCGAGTACGGTGTTGCTCTGGGCCTGACCGATTTCGATGGCACCGTGGGCGGCAATGTCTCCGGCACCTCTGATCTGGCTCCGCTGGATCAGCAGGCGGATATGATCACCGAGTGGCTGCCCGAGGCCACCAAGGTGGGCCTGCTCTACTGCTCTGCCGAGGCAAACAGCCAGTATCAGGTAGACGAGGTCCAGAAGTATCTTGAGACCAAGGGCGTTACCGCCACCCAGTACGCTTTCTCTGATTCCAACGATCTGGCTTCTGTCTGCCAGAAGGCTGCCGACGAGAACGACGCAGTGTATGTCCCCACCGACAACACCTGCGCTGCCAACACCGGCATCATCGACGGCATCTGCCGCCCGGCCAAGAAGCCCGTGTTCGCCGGTGAGGAGGGCATCTGCTCCGGCTGCGGTGTGGCGACCCTGTCCATCAGCTACTACGATCTGGGCTACACCACCGGTGAGATGGCTGCCAAGGTCCTGACCGGTGAGGCCGATATCTCCACCATGCCCGTTGAGTACACCAACGTGACCAAGAAGTACAACAAGACCATCTGCGATGATCTGGGCATGACCGTTCCCGAGGGTTACGAGGCCATTGAGGAATAACAGGCGCTCTGTCTGCTTTGCAGAAAGCTCCCCTGATAGGGGCGCTGGGTCCATGCTGCAGTAACGAAGAGACTTTACAATAAAATCAGCGGAGAAGAGCGAATTTTTGCTCTTCTCCGCTTTCCCGTATCAGAAAAAAGTGTAGTTACAGGAGGAAAACGTTTTGGATATTCTTGCAAGACTTGCCAACCTGCCCGGTGCCTTGCCCGGTGCCTGTGCGCAGGGCCTCATCTGGGGCATCATGGCCATTGGTGTGTACCTGACCTACCGCATCCTGGATGTGGCTGACCTGACCGTAGACGGTTCCTTTGGCACCGGCGGCGCGGTCTGCGTTATGTGCCTGCTCTCCGGCATGAACGTCTGGGCAGCGCTCTTCATCGCCCTGCTGGCCGGTCTGGCCACCGGCCTTGTCACCGGTCTGCTCCACACCTTTATGGGCATCCCGGCCATTCTGGCTGGTATTCTGACCCAGCTGGCCCTCTACTCCATCAACCTGAAGATCATGGGCAAGGCCAACCAGTCCATCAACGTGGACAAGTACGACCTGCTGATCTCCCTGCGCTGGGTCAAGGAGCTTGCCCTGCACAACCCCATCATCATGGTCATTCTGGTCAGCGCTGTGGTCGTCGGTATGCTGTATTGGTTCTTTGGCACCGAGCTGGGCTGCGGCATCCGCGCCACCGGTTCCAACCCCGCCATGAGCCGCGCCCAGGGTATCAACACCAGCTTCAATGTAGTGCTGGGTCTGGCTGTCTCCAACGGTCTGGTGGCCCTGTCCGGCGCGCTGCTGAGCCAGTATCAGGGCTTTGCCGATGTCAGCATGGGCCGTGGTGCCATCGTCATCGGTCTGGCCGCTGTCATCATCGGCGAGGCCCTGTTCAGCCGCATCTTCCACAACTTTGCCCTCAAGCTGGTGTCCGTTTCGCTGGGTGCCATCATCTACTACATCGTCATCCAGCTGGTGCTGACCCTCGGCTTTGATGCAAACCTGCTCAAGCTGCTGAGCGCCTCCGTGGTGGCCGTGTTCCTGGCCGTGCCCTATTGGAAGAGCAAGTACTTCGCAAAGCCCGCGGCAAAGAAGGCACAGAAGGAGGATGCAAAAAATGCTTGAGATCCAGAATGTTTCCAAGACCTTCAACGCCGGTACCGTCAACGAGAAAACGGCCCTGAACGGTCTGAACCTGAAATTGAACGAAGGTGATTTTGTCACCGTCATCGGCGGCAACGGCGCGGGCAAATCCACCATGCTGAACGCTGTGGCCGGTGTGTGGCCTGTGGACAGCGGCAAGATCATCATTGACGGCACCGACGTGACCAAACTGGGGGAGCACCAGCGCGCCGCCTACATCGGCCGCGTGTTCCAGGACCCCATGACCGGCACCGCCGCCACCATGCAGATCGAGGAGAACCTTGCCCTGGCCGCCCGGCGCGGTAAGCGCCGCGGCCTGAGGATCGGCATTACCAAGGCCGAGCGGGAGCGCTACCGTGAACTGCTGAAGAGCCTGGACCTGGGCCTGGAGGATCGCCTGACCGCCCGCGTGGGCCTGCTGTCCGGCGGTCAGCGCCAGGCACTGACCCTGCTCATGGCTACCATGAACAAGCCCAAGCTCCTGCTGCTGGATGAGCACACCGCCGCTCTGGACCCCAAGACGGCGCTCAAGGTGCTGACCCTCTCGGCCAAGATCGTGGAGGAGAACCACCTGACCACCATGATGATCACCCACAACATGAAGGATGCCATCAAGTACGGCAACCGCCTGATCATGATGCACGAGGGCCACATCATCTATGATGTCTCCGGGGAAGAGAAGAAGAACCTGCACGTCTCCGACCTGCTGGCCAAGTTCCAGATCGCGTCCGGCGGCGAGTTCGCCAACGACCGCATGATCCTTTCCTGATGCATTTTTGATATGGAAAATCCCCTCCGGTGTGCGCGTACCGGAGGGGATCTTTGCATCTTGTGCACCTTTGCAGGGTGTGCTACACTGAGAGAAAGAGGAGGTGTCTCTCGTGCGAAAAATCATCCGGCGGGCAGCTGCTGTGCTGTTGTCTGCGGCTCTGCTGCTGACGGGGACGGCCTCGGCAGCAGCCCAGATTGACCCGGTAGAGGAACGGCTTGCTGCCATGTCTCTGCGGGAAAAGGTGGGGCAGCTGTTCGTGGTGCGGGTCGAGGCACTGGACCCCAGTGGACAGTCTGATAGCACAAGGCTGACCTGGGCAGAACGGCAGGGGCTGAAAAAGTATCCGGTGGGCGGCATTGTGGTGTTTCGGCAGAATGTGAAAAGCCCGGAGCAGTTGAAAAAGCTTCTGGCAGATTTTCAGGCAGCATCCGGGACCGGTCTGTTGACCGCAGTGGACGAGGAGGGCGGCAGCGTGGCCCGGTTGGCCAATGCTTCCGGCTTTGATCTGCCCCAATACCAGAGTGCCCAGGCAGTAGGTACAACAGGGAACCCGGCCAATGCCCGTGCCATGGGGCAGATCATCGGAGGCTACCTCAAAACCTACGGCCTGAATCTTGACTTTGCTCCAGTGGCAGATGTGAACACCAATCCGGCCAATACCGTGATCGGGAACCGAGCATTTTCGTCGGATCCGGCAGAGGCGGCACAGATGGTGGCCTCCGCTGTACAAGGGTTTCACGATGCGGGCATACTCTGCACACTCAAGCATTTCCCGGGCCACGGAGATACCGCAGAGGACAGCCACTACGGCACGGCCAGCAGCACCAAGACTTGGGCAGAGATGCGGGAGACGGAGCTGAAGCCTTTTGCGGCTGGAATCGCAGCTGGGGCCGACGTAGTAATGACCGCCCACATCACCACCCCCAATGCAACGCAGGACGGCCTGCCTGCGTCGCTCTCCTACACTATGCTGACCGAGCGTCTGCGGGGGGAGTTGGGCTTTACTGGGGTCATCTGCACCGATTCGCTGTCCATGCAAGCCATTCGTGACCACTATTCTGCAGTAGAAGCGGCTGTAGCGGCGCTGAACGCCGGGGCAGATCTTCTGCTGATGCCGCCCGACCTGCCGGAAGCCTTTGACGGTGTACTGGAGGCTGTGCAGAATGGAACCATCAGCGAGGAACGCCTCAACGAGAGCGTCCGCCGCATCCTGATGCTGAAACAGAAAGCCGGGTTGGAGCTTGACACCCGCACCCCGCTGGAAAAGATGCTGGATGTGTTTCTGTAAGATTGAAGCATAATAAGAAAATCCCCTCCGGTGTGCGCGTACCGGAGGGGATCTTTGCGTATAAAGGAATGTTACCGCTTGATGTCGTAGTTCATGTTCATCAGGTTGCGGATGGAGCTGACATCATCGGTGATGTTGGCATCGCCGTGAATGGTGTGCTTGATGGCACTGCTTGCCACGGCAAAGTTGATCATGTCCATGGCGCGGTAGTCGTGGAGCATGGCGTAGATCAGGCCGCTGGCAAAGGCATCGCCGCCGCCCACGCGATCCAGAATATTAAAGGTGTAGAGCTTGCTCTCAAAGGTGTGGCCGTCGTACCACATAAAGGCCTTGAGGCTGTTCTCGCTGCCGCTGTGGGCATAGCGCACATGGCGGGCAATGCACTTGAGGTTGGGATAGCGGTCAATGAAATGCTGGAAGATCTCGTCCTGCTGCTCATAGCTGGGCTGCAGGGGCACGCCGTCCTTCCAGTCGCCCTTGCTGTGATCGTTGTCGTCCTTCCACAGGTGGTAGGGCTCAATGCCCAGCAGAACGTCAACATAAGGCAGGCACTCGGTGCAGAAATCGCGGGCTTCCTCCCAGCTCCACAGGGTAGAGCGGAAGTTGCCGTCAAAGCTGACGGTCAGGCCCTTCTTTTTGGCCACCTTGAGCATATCGATGATGAGGCCGCGGCAGTTGGGGCCCAGTGCCGGGGTAATGCCGCTCAGGTGCAGCCAGTCGTAGCCGTCCAGCAGAGCGTCCAGATCGACCTGAGAGAAGTCATACTCGGTAATGGCACTGTGCTTGCGGTCGTAGATGACCTTGGAAGCGCGGATGCCGTATCCGGTCTCCAGATAATAAGTACCCAGCCGGTTGGAGGGGGTCTCGTTGGGCTCGGTCAGGATCATGGGAGTGCAATGCACATCGTTGGAGCGCAGCCAGCGCACCGCGCTCTTGCCCAGGCTGTTGTTGGGCACTACGCTGAAGAAGGTGCTGTCCACACCCAGGTTGGCCAGGGCCAGTGCAATGTTGGCCTCGCTGCCGCCGTAGCTGGCTTCAAAGCTGGATGCCATGCGGATCTTTTCGTAGTTCGGCGGGGTCAGACGGAGCATGATCTCGCCGCAGGTGATAAATTTCTGGCCGTTGGGCTCGCTGCCGAGGATGGGATTGTAGTGTTCCATAACGCTCCTCCTAAAAAGTCGTTTCTGGGATCCATTTCATGTGAGAACACATTGTTGTATCCATTATACCGCACTGCGCACCGGATAGCAAGCAAATGCTGTTTCGGCCGAGAGAAAAAGAAAAAGAAATTTTGGTTGTTTTGACGAAAGAACCCCTCAGTCACCTGCGGTGACAGCCCCCCTAATAGTGGGGCCCTTGGCATTGCGTAAAGCCTTATGGCTTTGCCAAGGCCGCCCCTACTAGGGGCGGTGGCATCCCGCAGGGATGACGGTGGGGTTCACACCCCCGTCAGGTCAAAGCTGGGCGTATACTCTTCCTTTGCACTGCTCTTCTGCTGCATATAGCCAGAGCTGAGGCCCAGATCCATAGCGTAGTTGACCACCCGGCGGTATTCGTAGGTGGTGATGCGCCGCCCGATGCCGTGGTCTGCCGCCTGATAGAAGGGGGTGTACTGGCTCATCACGCTGGGCAGGAAGCACCCGGGGTCGGCCTTGTTCCAAGCCGCCATCTGATCGAGCACGGCAAAGCTGTCGTCCACATGGCCAGGCAGGGCAAGGTGGCGCAGGATCACGCCCCGCTGCAGGATGCCCTCGCTGTCAAAAACAGGGTGCCCGGCCTGAGCCATCATGGCTTCAATGGCGGGCCTGGCCTGTGCAAAATAGTCCGGCGCGGCGGAAAGCTCTGCCGAAAGGGCAGGAGAAACATATTTCAGGTCGGCCAGCCAGATGTCGATGAAGCCGCGCCAGGCGTGCACGCTCTCCACGGTCTCGTAGCCGCCGGTGTTGCAGACGATGGGCAGATGCAGCCCCTGCGCCCGGGCTAGGTCGAGGGCTGCGATGATCCAGGGCCGCCACTGCCCAGGCGTGACAAGGTTGATGTTGTGGGCTCCCTGCGCCTGCAGGTCCAGAAAAATCTCGGCCAGGCGCTCTACGGTGATCTCCTTGCCCAGCCCCTCGGCGCTGATGGGGTAGTTCTGGCAGAAGCAGCACTTGAGGGTGCAGCCGGAGAAAAACACCGTGCCGCTGCCCCGGGTGCCGCTGATGCAGGGCTCCTCCCAGAAGTGCAGGGCAGCGCGGGCCGCTTTCAGGGTGCGGCCCGCCCCGCAGAAGCCTGTCTGCCCGGCGGCCCGGTCGGCTTTGCACTGCCTGGGGCAGAGAGTACAGGCTTCCGGCACGGCAACAGAAATGGTTTTGGGCATAATATCCAAGTCCTTTGCAAAAGATTTGACAGAATTACTCTTGTTTATTATACCATTTATGACATGGAATGTGGTATACTATGAT
>NZ_JAFREK010000058.1:0-12255 GCF_017377535.1 Faecalibacterium sp. Marseille-Q4137 | reverse complement strand
AGTGTTTGTGGACTTTTTCTTTTTGTTCAAACGCACGCTCCTTTGATCGTCCCACGGTGGCAAAGTCGGGCGAGAAAATCAAAGTTTCAATTTTTATCAGGCGCAGGGGCGCGGATAGTTTCCGCCCTGCACTTGCGGCTGGTGGCCCGTTGATGGCTTACAAGTGCCTGTCGTTATGCCGTTTTAGAGGATTCACCGCTGGATTCTGCAAGAACTTCGTCCAGCGTTTTCAAAAATTCAAGGTGAGGTTTCAAGGCAAAGCGAAGAACTTTGACCTGTTCCGGATGCGTAAGAAGTTTCGGGTTCAAGTCGAACGTAACTTCCCAACTCTTTCGCATGAGAGATTCAGCATTGTGGAGCCGATAGTACAGTTCGAGAAACTTTTGGGGAACATCATAGTTTTCATCAATGGTGTTGCTGGCGGCTTTTTCTGCCTGCTTCACCGTTACTTTGTTGGGCTTGACTTTCTTCGGCTTCGGCACATAATTCTTGATTTCTTTAAAGATTTCAGCCTGCTCTTCGGGCTTGGCCTTGCCGAGATTTTCGAGAAGATAATCGGGAATGTGCAGTTCCTCGCGGAAAAACCGATCACGGAAACCGGGAGACAGTTCATCCGCAACGTCAACGCCGTGGGCATAGTATTCTGCACGGCGGACTGAACTTGCGCTGCTGTGATTTTCCTGCGCAATGCGCTCACAGGTTTTCATTGGCTTCTGGTTGTGTTCAGATTGAACACTGCCAGATTTCTTTGCAGTATGCTGATTACCGCGAAACGCCTCGGTGCGCTTTTCAGAGGAATACTGCTTGCCCATCAGAAACTTCTTCTGCTCCGGGGTTAAATTGCGCCGCCCCAGCTGATTTTTGCAGATCCATGCGAGGACCTCTTCTCTGCTTTCAAACGGGAGTGGCATGGTAGAGAAAGAGATTTCGGGATGCTCCTGAACGATTTCATAACGGTTGTGTCCATCAACAAGGGTGTTGTTCCAAACGATCAAAGGAGAGAGCAGCTTGCCCTCTTTGAGGATGTTTTCTTCAAGCTGCTTAAATTCATCATCGGTCAGAGGGGGAATCTGGGACTGGAACTCCGGGTCGATTTTCAAGTTGATCATTCGCACACTCCTTTATCTCTCCTGCTGCGTCTGTTCTTCCTCCCGGAAAAAGGACGCAACATTCTGCTTTGCGGTTTTCAGCTTGAGCAGTTCCTCTTTGGCTTCCTTGTACTGCTCGTAGAATTTTGCCTTTTCGGATGCCAGCTGCGCATACTCGGCTTCCAGCCTTTTCGGGCTGGGCAGCTTTGTGATGTTGTTTGCCTTGAAATAGGCTGCTGCCGCTCGGTACGCTGTCAGCTCTGCACGATGCTGTTCCTCAAAGGCTGCGGGTCGCTTGGCGGTCTTTAACTGCTGGGCAACATTCTTGGTACTGGTGTAGGCTGCGATGTGATAGCGTAGCTCATTGTTGGCTTTCATGCGACCTTCGAGGTCTTTCACCACTGCCAGTGTGTCGTGGTACTTGGTTTCCAGTTCGGTGATGCGCTGGTTCAAGGCGTCCTTGTCGGTCAACTCCTTTTCCTGCAGAAGCTTCACGGTCTGTGCCATAACTTTGAGATTGTGTTTCGTGAGCCAACGTTTATAGCCGATGCCCTTGCCCTCGGTCATCCTCGACTTGTCGATCAGTTTCCCGATGGTATCCTGCTTGAACTGCGCCTTGGGTTTGCGTTCGGCGTTTGCGTTCAGGGCAGCAAGCACTTCTGCCTTGTCGAACTTGTCCCCGAGATGTTTCGCTCGGATGAACTTTGTTCTTCCAGTAGGCAGATAGCTGAGCTGCCCACGGCTTTCCTTGACGGCAATGCCGTACTGCTGCAAGAGCCTGTCGGAAAAATCTTCAAAGCTCGTGGCACGGTACAGCACTGAAGAAATCTGTTTCCGCAGGGTATCTTTTACGGTTTCAAACTTCTTCTGCTTGGGCGGCTGTCCGGTTGCGGCGAGGCCTGTGTTTTCAAGGTCAAGTTTCAACTGGCCGCGCCTGCGCGCCCAATACTCGGCTTCGCTTACGCGCTCTTTCGAGCCGTTGAGCAGGTCGATCTGGTACAGTCCGGCACCCTCGCACAGCTCCATGACCTCGACACGCAGGTGCCGCATGGTCTGGGCTGTGCTGGAGTGCTTCATGCCCTCACGCCAGTCGCGGGGCTTCTGCATATAGGGCTTGCGTTCCACCTCGCGCATTCGGATACTGCCGATCACGATGTGGACGTGGATATTTCCCGAACGATTATGCCCATCGGGGTGAGTGCAGACGATGGCAGGATGACCGGGAAAATTTTCAGAACAAAACTTCAGGCCAAGAGCCTGTGCCGTTTCCATGGTCAAGCCATTGTCGGCTGCATCGCGTGGGTCAAAGCTGATGATATATTGATGGCTCTTAATATCACCATGCTGGGTGTTCTTGCCATACTTGCGGTTTGCCAGCAGACAGGCCGTTGCAAAGGAGAAATCGCCACATTCAAGAGTATCCAGAATGTACGATTCCCGCAGCTTCGGCTTGCCGTGCTCATCCAGAAGTTGCTTTCCGGTGAACGCGTCGTGCTGGTAAACGAGGTACGCTTCGATGGCGGTGTAGTCCGAATTCTTAGAGGCGATATGCTTGAGCGTTGCCATACAGTTCACCCAGAACTTTCTCGGCGCTGAGCCGGAATGCGGTCAGGTCTGCAAGTTCGTCAAGGAGTTTCGCCCGGATCTGCTCGGTGTCCGCACCGCCGGAATTGAAGTGCCTTGCAAGCTGGTTGAGATTGCTGCCCACCTTGCTGCACTGGGCAAGCAAAGTGGAAACAGCGGTCAGGGTTTCTTCTCCGCCGCCGGCAACGATGATTGTTTTCTCGATCTTGACGTTGTGGATGGCACGGCGGATAAAAGTGGAGAGGGAGAGATTTAGGAGTTTGCAAGTGAGTTCCAGTGACGTTTTTTCCTCCGCTGTCACACGGAACTTGATGACGTGCGTTTTGTTGTTCGGCGTGTCGTGGTGCTGGGAATTGCTAGGAATCGGTTGAACATTCGTTTCGGTCATTGTACCTCCTGTCTGTTCGATAACTCCTCGGTGAAGTTATGTAAGCACGACACGCCGTTTGTTCGCGCCATCAGGCGCGAACTATGAGCAGGGTTTGGGGCAGGCACGCCCCAACAAGATCACTTCGGAAATGCAGATGCGTTGAAGAAGTGAAGTCCCGAATGGACAGAAAATGTTCAAGAATTGAAAATTTGTGGCCACGGGACGGTTCTTGCCCTCTACCGCTGCGCTCAAAATCGTTTCCGGGTAATTGTTTCCGAATTGTTAAGGCGTAAAAATAAGTAGAGGTTGTGCTGCTTATGTATGTGGGTCACCGTTTGCTCCGAACGAAGTTCCTGCCCCTGTTTTGCAGCGGCGTTGACGAAAAGTCGGTATCACGTCCGGTCGGCTTATGAAATTTTCAAGGTACGTTTCCCATAAAGAAAAATACCGCCCAAGCAGCGCAGCGATGGATTTTGTCGGGGTGAATCGGCGGCAAAATGAATCGGGTGTGTTGCGGGGCGGTTAATCTTTTAGGGATGATCCACGGCGAGGCAGTGTTCAAAATGAACACGACCACATCTTGTGGATGGTTTCAAACCAATCCACAAAATCGGTGGGATTTGTGACAGAGAATATCATGGTTTGCAGGGTGCGTCAAGATGGTTTTGTGAAATTTATTGCGATAAAGTTGTGATAGTAGGACTTATCTGCCGGAAATTGAAGCATCTTACAAAGAATTTGTGCGCACAAATTGGAAAATCAGCACATCTGTGCTATACTCAAAGCAGAATTTGTTGAGCTAAAACGGAGGTATTGAACCATGTCAGAGAAAAACACCGCCGACATTGGATTTGAAAAGCAGATTTGGAATGCTGCCTGCGTACTTCGGGGCAATATGGATGCTTCAGAGTATAAGGGTGTCGTCCTTGGTCTTATTTTCTTGAAATATATTTCGGATCGTTTTGAAGATAAGTATAATCAGCTGGTTGCAGATGGTGATGGCTTTGAGGAAGATCGTGACGAGTACACATCGGAAGGAATCTTCTTTGTGCCTGCTGGTGCGCGTTGGAGCGATGTTTCTGCAAAGGCACATGATCCCGAAATCGGTCAGGTAATCGATGATGCAATGCGCGCTATCGAAAAAGAAAACGTGCGCCTGAAGGATATCCTACCGAAAAATTTCGCGCGCCCGGAACTGGATAAACGGCGGTTGGGTGAAGTCGTTGACCTGTTTACGAACATCAAAATGATCGAACATGGCAGCGAGAAGGACATTCTGGGACGCACTTATGAATACTGCCTGTCGATGTTTGCAGAGCAGGAAGGCAAGCGTGGCGGCGAGTTCTTTACGCCGTCCTGCGTTGTGCGGACGCTGGTAGAAGTGCTGCAACCGTTCAAGGGCCGTGTGTATGACCCTTGCTGTGGCAGCGGCGGTATGTTTGTGCAGTCGGCTAAGTTTGTAGAAAACCACAGCGGCAACATCAATGATATTTCGATTTATGGTCAGGATTCTAACCCTACAACGTGGAAACTGGCGCAGATGAACCTTGCCATCCGTGGCATTGAGCCTGACCTTGGCAAGTATGCAGCAGACACCTTCCTTGATGACCAGCATCCCACGATGCGTGCAGATTACATCATGGCAAATCCGCCGTTCAACCTGTCCAACTGGGGTGCAGAGCAGCTCAAAGATGATGTACGCTGGCAGTATGGTATGCCGCCGGCTGGAAACGCCAACTTTGCATGGCTTCAACACATGATTTATCACCTTGCGCCCGGTGGTCGGATGGGCATGGTTCTGGCAAACGGTTCCTTGTCCTCCCAGTCCGGCGGTGAGGGCGAGATTCGCAAGAACATTGTGAATGCTGATTTGGTGGACTGCATTATTGCCATGCCAACGCAGCTTTTCTATACCACACAGATTCCGGTTTCGCTTTGGTTTATCTCCAAGCGCAAGAAACAGGCTGGTAAAACGCTGTTTATTGATGCCCGGAAGATGGGCGTTATGGTGAGCCGTAAGTTGCGGGAACTAGCCGATGAGGATATTAAAAAGATTGCCGATACCTACAATGCTTATGTTAATGGTACACTGGAAGATGTAAAAGGTTTCTGCGCAGTTGTTGATACGGAGAAAATTGCAGAGCAGGATTATATTTTAACGCCGGGTCGTTATGTTGGTGTTGAGGAACAGGAAGATGATGGTGAACCGTTTGAAGAAAAAATGGCTCGGCTGACTTCTGAACTTTCGGATTTGTTCAAGCAGTCACATAAGCTGGAAGCAGAAATTAAGGAGAAGTTGGGGGCGATTGGGTATGAAATCTGAATGGACATATCGCCCACTTGGTGAGCTTGTATCTTTTGCATCAGGAGGAACACCGAGTAAAAAAAGAGATGATTATTGGGGTGGAACTATTCCTTGGATTAGTGCAAAGACATTGAAAACGGAGAATATCGACACATCTGATTTGTTTATAACAGAAGAAGGGCTAAAAGCTGGAAGCAAGATTGCGCCGAAGGGAAGCATCTTACTTCTTACACGAGGAAGCGGTCTTTTTAATGGAATACCAATTGCTAGAGTTGAAAAAGATGTGGCTTTCAATCAAGATATAAAGTGTCTGGATTCATATGGAGAAGTGGAAAACGAGTTTATATTTTATTGGTTGTTGTCGCAAAAAGATTATTTGATGGCAAAGGTTGGAGTTACAGGAATTGGAGCGGGAAAATTTGATTTAGATTTTTTACAAAAGCTAATGATTCCGATTCCGAGTGAGCGAGAAAGAAAAAGTATTGTTGGATTCGCAAGTAGCATCAGCGAAAAAATTAGATGTAATGCAAAGGTAAACGATAATTTACTTTGGCAGGCACAGGCTCTTTATAAGGATCGTTTCATTGATTTGAAACCCTTCAATGGCAAGATGCCTCCAGATTGGCAACTTGGCACGGTTTCGGAAATCATAGAGCTACACGATTCCAAACGCATACCCCTTTCAAGCCGTGAACGTGCCAATCTCACAAAGATTTATCCGTACTACGGTGCCACCTCAGTAATGGACTATGTGGATAGGTATCTTTTTGACGGAATCTATCTACTCCTTGGTGAAGACGGTACTGTTGTAGACGACAAGGGCTTTCCGATTTTGCAGTATGTAGAAGGAAAGTTCTGGGTGAACAATCATGCCCACATTATCACGGGTAAGAATGGCTTTACTGTCGAAACGCTTTATTTGCTGTTCAGCTTAACCAATGTTCGGTCAATTGTTACTGGAGCCGTTCAGCCCAAAATTAGCCAAGCCAATCTGAACAACGTGTCCGTTGTCATACCATCGAAAGCGGAATTGAGTACCTTCAACTCAATCGTACAACCAATTTTTTCACAGATTCGCAATCTTCGTGCTGAAAGCGATAGACTTACCTCCACTCGTGATATCCTGCTACCTCGGCTAATGTCCGGCGAAATTGATGCTGCCAATATTCAACTCTAAGCTGCTAAATTATCGTTTATAAAAGAAATGAAGGGATAATATGGAAGATTTTGATAATGCTAAGACAAGAAACCCGAGGGAATGCGTTGTTACAAACCTTAATAGCTACCTGACCTACATTTCTGATATAAAGGAAACCATAAAGAAAGAAGAAGGCGCAGAAGTAAGCGCAAAGCATTATTTCTTCCGTGGACAGGCCAGCAACGAATGGCATGTCATGCCGGGAGTGTTCCGTGGTGGGATGCTTCCACATGAAGCAGAATTGATAAACGCTGCCTACACACGGAATCCTGATGACTTCCGAAAGCTGACAACAGATTTTGAAAAGCTCGCAAAATTGCAACACTATGGGTTGCCAACAAGACTGTTGGATGTGACGGAAAACCCACTGGTGGCACTGTATTTTGCTTGCCAAAACAATCAAGAGAAAAAGATAACTGACGGGAAGACTACGTTATTGCCGCCGACCGATGGAAAAATCTATTATAAACGAGATTACGGAAAAAGTTATAGCGACATAGAGATCAAAGTGTTGGCATATTTAGCGAGTCATGAAATTTCGGGCGATTATACATTAGAAAAGCTGCTCTCGGATTTGAACAAGTATGGAATTTATACAGATAAAGAGGTAAAAGAGTGCGAGGCAAGCGAGTATAAAAGCTTGCTTTCGATTATTCAAAGAAATTATTTTGTGATTTCCAACTTGAATAATGAAAGATTGGTACGGCAAAGCGGCTCTTTTTTAATCTGCGGAAAATATAATGTTCAGCTGAAAGAAAAAATCGGACAGAGCATTGTTAAACGGGCATATAGTGATGTCCAAGATGAATTTGAACTTCAAAGTTTTAGAATACCAGCGGGAAGAAAAGACGCGATTTTAGAGGAACTGAGTTTTTACAATATCAACGAAGGGACGCTGTTCCCAGAACTTGAGCACCAGATGGCATATATTAAAAGCAATTATGCGAACACACAAAAGCCTATGGTTGATCGGTTTGTGAAAACAGAAGTTCCGATAACAAGTATTAGAGAAGTGCGCGATTCAGATGCTTCAGACGATAAAGTGGACGAGATTATTCGAGAAGTATTGCATAATGCTGTGCATCCAGAAATTTTTGATGATTGTTACGTTGCAATTCAAAAGAATCTGATGCCGGATTGGTATCGTAAGGAAATTGGACTCAGTAAAGTTCGATTGGCACTGACGGACACATTGGATAATGGTACGCCGATAGGACGTGCGATGGCAAAAAGAGCAGCACAGTCTATCGTTGAAAAGATTGTGAATGCCATTGCGCAAGAATCGAATACAGCAACTTCGGATAATAGTTGAGGAGAAAAATCATGCTTTCATTTACCGAAGATACCTTTGAACAAGCGGTCATAGAGCTATTTGAAAATATGGGTTACACCCACATTTATGCTCCTGATATGAACCGAACAGATTACAGCCGCCCTCTGCTGGACGATGTTTTGCGGGATTGTCTGGTGCGGCTGAATCGCAGCCTTCCGGCTGTGGCAATTGATGAAGCCATCCTGAAACTGAATGATTTTGATGCGGGAAGCCTGTTGCAGAAGAATATTATTTTTATGGACTATCTGCAAAACGGTATCACGGTCAAATACGCAGTCAAGGGTGAAGAACGGTCTTCGGTAGTAAAGCTGATTGATTATGCAGATGCAGACAAAAATGATTTCTATGTGGTAAACCAATATACCTTCGTGGAAAATGGAAACAACCGCCGTCCGGATATTATTTTGTTTATCAATGGTTTGCCGTTGGTTTTGATGGAACTGAAAAGTCCTTCTAAGGACGAAGTGGGTGCAGAAAACGCATACAACCAGATTCGGAACTATATGAAGGATATTCCTTCGATGTTCTACTATAATGCAATCTGCGTAATCAGCGACCTTTCGACCAACAAGGCAGGAACAATCACTTCTGGACTTGACCGTTTTATGGAATGGAAAACAAAAGACGGTGATTATGAAAACACCGCGTATGCGCAGTTTGACACCTTCTATGAGGGAATGTTCCAGAAAGAGCGGCTGCTGGACATCCTGAAAAATTTTATCCTGTTTTCCGGTGATGGGCAGAAGCCGATTAAAATTTTGGCTGGGTACCACCAGTATTTTGCAGTGCGAAAAGCTATCGAAAAGGCCAAGATTGCCACTAAAACGGATGGCAAGGGTGGTGTGTTCTGGCATACGCAGGGTAGCGGAAAATCACTGTCGATGGTATTCTATGCCCATTTGCTGCAAGAAGCTTTGGATAGCCCCACCATCGTTGTGATGACGGACCGCATTGATCTTGATGACCAGCTTTACACGCAGTTTGCCAAGTGCGCACCTTTCCTGCGTCAGACACCTGTACAGGCAACCAGCAAGGACAATCTAAGCAAGCTGCTGGATGGCCGAGAAGCAAACGGCATCATCTTCACCACGATGTTCAAGTTTGAGCGTGGCGAGAAGCCGCTTTCCGAACGGCGGAATATTGTGGTGATGGCCGATGAAGCCCATCGCGGACAATATGGTTTTGATGAGAAAATTATCATCAAAGAAAATGAACAGGGTGAAAAAGAAGCACATACAGTGATTGGAAATGCCCGAATCATCCATGATGCCCTGCCGAATGCAACCTACATAGGCTTTACGGGAACGCCGATTTCGGCAAAAGATAGAAATACGCGTGAAGTTTTTGGTGATTATATTGATGTTTACGATATGACACAGGCTGTGGAGGATGGCGCAACGCGTCCGGTTTACTACGAGAGCCGTGTTATCAAACTCCACCTCGACCAAAATACGCTGACCTTGATTGATGCGACCTACGATGCGCTGGAACAGCAATCGGACGCTGCAACGATTGAAAAAAGCAAAAAGATGTTGGGGCAGATGGAGAGTGTGCTGGGGGCAGACTCTACCATTCAATCGCTGTGCGAAGATATTGTCAACCATTACGAAAAGTACCGCGCTAATCTTTTGACGGGCAAGGCGATGATCGTGGCGTATTCGCGCCCGATTGCGATGAAGATTTATCGAAAACTTCTGGAGCTGCGCCCGACATGGAACGAAAAAATCGGCGTAGTTATGACGGGTGGCAACAATGACCCGGAGGATTGGAAAGAAATCATCGGTACAAAATCTCACAAAGAAGAACTTGCCCGGAAATTCAAAGACAACGATGACCCGATGAAGATTGCCATTGTTGTGGATATGTGGCTGACAGGTTTTGATGTGCCTTCACTGGCTACGATGTATGTTTACAAGCCAATGCACGGATACAATCTGATGCAGGCCATCGCGCGTGTCAACCGCGTGTTTAAGGACAAAGAGGGCGGCTTGATTGTAGATTACGTTGGCATTGCATCTGCCCTCAAAGCCGCTATGAAGGAGTATACCAAGCGTGACCAGTCCCGATATGGTGATATGGACATTGCCAAAGTTGCATATCCGAAGTTTCAGGAAAAGCTTCAGGTGTGCAAAGATTTGTTGCACGGCTTTGATTTCAGCGGATTTATTGGCGGTTCTCCGTTGATAATGGCAAAGCTGGTCACTGGCGGCGTAAACTTTGTTCTGGACGCAAAAGCACCCAAGCGCAAAGATCTGTTCCTGCGAGAAGCTCTGTTGCTGAAGCAGTCACATTCGTTGTGTTCCAGCATGACCACGGAGCAGGAGCGACATGAAGCGGCCTATATGGAAGCAGTCCGTTCTACGGTGGTGAAGATCACCTATGGTGGGAGTGGCGGCAAGACACTTTCTTTGAAAGAAATCAATGCTCAAATCAATGAACTGCTGAAAGCAAGTATCCAGAGTCAAGGTGTTATCAGTTTGTTTGACAGTAAGAAGGCAGATGAAAATATCAGTCTGTTTGACCCGGCGGTGTTGGATGAAATTTCAAAAATGAAAGAAAAGAACATTGCCGTAGAAATTTTGAAAAAACTTATGGCAGAGCAAGTTTCACTGTATAAACGGACAAATGTTGTGCAGTCTCAGAAGTTTTCAGAAAAGATTACACAGTTGATGAACTCTTACTACAATGGCTTGATTACAAACGAGGAGGTCATCAAGGAACTTCTGAAAACGGCACAGGAGATTACGGAACTGTATAACAACGGTAAAAAGCTGGGTTTGACGTAGGAGGAACTGGCTTTTTACGATGCTCTGACAAAGCCGGAAAACATCAAGGATTTCTACCAAAACAATGAACTGATTGACTTGACCAGAGAGCTTACGGAAATGCTGCGCAAAAATCGGACAATAGACTGGCAGAAAAAAGAAACTGCCCGTGCGAGTATGCGTAAGATGGTGAAGCACCTTCTAAAAAAGTATAAGTATCCGCCAGAAGATTATGATACGGCAATCAGCACGATCATTAGCCAGTGTGAGATGTGGACTGATAATATGATGGCATAAAAAAGAGGATGAACAAATGAAGTTTTGTAATTTTCTTCTTCGAGTTGATGGCATTCGTGAGGCATCATTGGAAGATATGAAAGATGTTGTTGCAAAAGGAAATCATATATTTCGGCCGCAAAAGCAGAAGTATTTATATTCTGTTGATATGGATATTATCGAAGAAAGATTTTTCTGGATGGCATCTGACTACGATGATGCGGTACGCTTCAGAGATTATGTCATAAATAAAAAAACAGGTGAGAAGATGCCGAATCCACGTTCAAAAGAACAGGTTGAACCAAGACAACAATTTTTTGCGTGTTATGATGCACAGAAACATTTTCTTTATATGAATGACTACAATAAGAAGGGATTTGTTGAGCAATATTTAAGTGACACACTGCAAAAGGAATTTAAGATAAGCAATATTTATACATCATTAGATGATTTTTGTAAGAACATTAAAACTATTCGTGGATTTCAATATACGCAAGTGGATAATGTATTCAGCCGTGGAGGAACATTGTTTTCTCAAGTTGGTAACATCTGGGGACAGGACTTGCCAAGCAAGCTTCAACTAAAAATATCGTATGGAGACCTTCCAATACATGGAGGAGGAAAAGGTCTAGTAGATCGTATTTGTCGGCATCGTGAAGAATTTGAAGATGTTGTTATAATCGGATGTGATGAAAGTGGTATAGAGCAAACATTTGATTTTTCGTCTGTTCTAAAACACTTTTTGATTCAGCCAACAAAAGATGAAAATGAGCATTTTGAACCAGATGAAGTAAGGGAACTGCTGCTTGCAAAACTGAGGTGACAGTGGTGGATAAGGAGTATAAAATATTTCTGATAGGGTGCTTTATAACAGTTTCAGTAATAGCCTACTTATTGAATTGGAATTTTGATAGTATGGCAGACACGGCAACTACGCTAGTATCAATAGCCGTAGGTGTATATATTGCTGCTGCATCAGCTCTGCTTGGGAGTCCATATGCAAAGGAACTGAAACAGATAACAGATAAAAAACGGCCATCAAATACATTGTTAGGAACGCTTCTTGACTACTTTAGGCACGCGGGAAAATTGGGTATCACAACTGTTATAGTAAGCTGTTTATATAAGATTCCAGCGATATACAACGTCCCGGTAATAATTGCACGCATAGGTTCTGCAGCTGCGTATGGAATCTTCTTTTGCAATATTTTGTTTTTATGGCTCGTTTTTGTTTTCTTGGTTAACTCCATAGAAAAATCTGTGTAAGCTTTGCGGTTGGCTCTTGACAATAAGCTGTCTTTCTCGTAAAATGGTTTTAGAAAATACTATTATTGAA
>NZ_JAFREK010000057.1:0-12256 GCF_017377535.1 Faecalibacterium sp. Marseille-Q4137 | reverse complement strand
CAAATCAAATTGCAATGTAATTAGAAAAAACGCTAATCCAATTACAGTAATCAGGTTTGACACAAAATTGAAAAGCGATGTGGTCAATATACTTGGAATTTCTTCTATGTCCCTATACATTGTGGTAAACAAATCTCCACTATTGTAGTTCGACATAAAGTTCCCTGATTTTCATCATAAAACACCACTCCTTTCAAAAATTGACTAAAAGGCAAGGTTTACCACCATGCTCCACGAGCAGTATACCCAATTGTATACCAGCAGCCAGCTTCCCAACCATCAGCTTCTTTTTTGCCAGCCCAGATCTTTTCCTCGCAGTTGTTTGTACAAGCTTGTCCCTGAACCTTCAATGGAAGAGTAGTTTCAATCTTTTTAACCTTCATGTAATTCACCATCCTTTGTTTTTTTGTTTCATGGAATAACGAGGCGACTACTATAAACGACTATAAATTTGCAATATTCCTTTGCAAATAATACTCAGAAAGTTTAACTTTCAAGTTTTCAATACTACAAACAATCGCTGATGGAGTATGAAGACTACCACACATTACTTTATTGATCATTCTACAACGAGTGGTATTACAGTAATTGTATCTCGAGCATCCTATACATTCAGTAATTTCAATTTTATCCCAACCAAGTATCTCCGTTACTTTTTCTTTATTTACCCCCTCCTTAATTGTGCCAACTACAAATTCCGGTATACCAACAGTAACAACACAGGGATATATTACACCATCGGTATCTATGCTAAATGTCGATGTACCTCCGTTACATGGAGAATTAGCCATTTTCGATAAAGCATCGTTAATAAGCCCTACATTGGTTATCTTGTCATAATCTTTGATATAATCAATAATTAACTTTCCCTGATCTAAAAGGATCTCCATGTCTTTTTCTGTCCAGTCATTACAGAAAGTATCAATAACAGGTACAATAGTTGTAAAACCTAAATCTAAAAGGTGCTTTACACTTTCATAGAGTGTCGATGCTGTTTGGGGGTTAATAGTCATTCGTGCCTTTACATCACTACGTTTCTCCAATAATTTTTTTGCTTTTTCTACGACTACAGCATAGGAACCTTTTTTATTAGCAAAAACCCTATTAGCATCATGGGCAGATTGAATACCATCAATACTGACTGATATTTCTGAATAGTGTTGGCTTAAAAAATCAATCATTAAATCAGTCAATAGAGTAGCATTTGTGGTAATTATGTATTGGACATTTTTGACTTTTTCATTCAGCCTTTTGATAAAGTATTGAATTTTATCAAACTCAATCAAAGGTTCTCCACCATGAGTCACAATAGATACTGTTTTATCTGAACAACTTCTTTGCTTCTCTACGATAAAATTCACAATACCGTCTAACACATCGTATGACGTTGAACGTACCATTTTATTACATTCATAGCAGTATGTACAATCCATATTACATTGATTGGTAAAAAATATGGTGTAATTCAATCAATCACCTTCTTATTTCCAAATATTTTTCAAAATCTCTTTCTTATAAGCACATCTTTCCTTGAATTCTTTTTCATCTATTTTATACATGGGATAAACACAAGACCAGCAAAAATAATTTATATTACAATTCTTGCAGGGTTCAAATTCACTTGGCTCAAACTTTTGCACGCAAGGACAAACGAAAAAGCCATCATTCGTATAGAAAAGTTTTCTCAAGTCATCAATTTCAGACATAGTACCAAGTCTAAATTCAGGTTCAACAAACAAATTACACGGGAAAATATCTCCATTGGCTTCTATAGTAATCTGATTATACCCGGCAGTGCAGCAGCAAGTGCGACACTCTGAATTTGTCTTTTTATCTTCCTGTCGTAAGAACTCCGTAGTAACTACATTATCCAAAATATCTTTATTCTCTTTTGCTCGACCTTCGTAAGATAATGCTCTCAGCATAGGAGTTGTATTTAACGATTCATTCAGCTCCATAAACTGTTTAGTATATCTCACATTGTTTGCACTTAAAACCATAGAAATACTAATCTTACTAAAGCCATGAGATTGAAGCAACTTTATGCTTGAAACAACCTTTTCAAATACCCCTTTGCCTCTTATAACAGCACATGACTCTTCATCTGCTCCATCAAGACTAATATCTATGCTATCAATTTGGCTAACGATTTCTTTAACGTTCTTAGGAGTGATCAAAGTGCCATTGGTCATGAGGGTGATTTTTCCATTATATATGCTCCGTAAATATCCCAATATTGTCAAAAAGTCTGATCTCAGCAAAGGCTCTCCGCCTGTTAGCGTAATGTTTTTGGGATTAGCAGCTACAATTTTATCGAGAAACGCACAAATTGTTTTTGTGTCAAAATGTTCTTTATCACTTTGACCAAATGCAGCATTGACCATACAATGAATACACTTCAAATTACATCTATGTGTAATTGCAAAACTAATATTTTCAATAATTTTTTCATCATCATTATATAGACAGTTCATTGAGTCTAATAATTTAATGAGCTGCTTCATATATTCTCGATCCTCGTCATCAGCAAGACTTTCAGACAAGGCACTCCACGACAATCCTTCCTTATTACACAATTCCAAAATATCGTAACACTGTTTTGGAACTTTAATCCACTGACCATTGAGCCGATTGAATATAATAGCTTGATCCTCATTAAACATAAACTTAGCCATGTTCGAAAATCGAATTCTCTTTGTATCCTCCACTTTAATTGCCCCCATATTAAAATTAATCTTTCGAATTGTACGAATTGCACATTCCATGTTGTTACATTTACACAACTAATAGGCGCAAGCAGACATTGGGATTTGTTGTTGTGTACTATATTTCTTATATAGAATACCACTTTATTGTTAGGATTGCAACAATGTATTTGATTTCCACATTTAGAATTTGACACAGGAAAGTTATGCAATACCAACAAAACTGTACCTATCAAGTAACTTTACAGCCATCATCAAAGATGATGTTCGAAGGGGATTGGGGATGTTGCCCCAACAAGCAATTTTTGAAAATTGAGCCAAAGGCGAAATTGAAAAAATGGGTGAACCTGTACAGGTTTACACTGCTTGCCAAAGAGTGTAAACCTTGATAGGAATGTTGCACAAAAGTTATATTCGATTTTGTGTGTAAAAATACAAAATGACTATTTTGGTGGTGACAAACAAGAGAATTTGTGCTATACTGATCATAATATATTGATCATAAACAGAGAGTGTTTATTTTGAGAGTGTGGTGATATAGTTGCGAAGTATGAGTATGAAACGTAAGGTAACTATCGGGATGATAGCGTTACTTACTAATATGATATTGTACACCGGCTGTAGTAATTCTAACGTATCGTTATCAAATTCTTCACCGACTTTACCTGAAGTAAATGAAACATCCATTGCAGCGGCTATTGAACAAAGCGCCATGGAGGATGGTGGATATAGATTTGCAAATGCTGAATTTGAATCACAATTTAGTGTTTATGCCACATATTATATAAGGATGGCAAAAGAATATGCTGGTTGGTCGCAGTCCCCAATATCTCCAGAAACCAAAAGTGAAATTGAAGAAAAGTTTTTAAATGCTTCTGACATGGATTTAACGGATATTTTTTGCGCTATTTCTTTACTGGGAAGTAATGAAAACTTGCCTGCAAAAACAAAAGAAAATATTTCATCTTACTTAGATTCACTCTATGATAAAGATTTAAAGTGTTATACACTGTTTTATAATGGCGAAGGTAATGAGTATATATTTAATATATATGCGAACTACCTAGTGGACTTTATTTCCAGCTCATTGAATATAGAAATGAAGCCTATTGATGATTGGCTTGAAAAAGCAATTGAAGAGGTTTTTGTATCAGATGAGATAATTGCAGATAACTCCAGTGCGTACTCTATGTTTTTTGAATTGGCAAAGAATCACAACATAGAAGTTCCGGAAACATCGATAACTGCTATCATCCAAATGTTTGAAAATACTTTAGACAATATGGATGAACTGGACAATCAAAATATATATGTGCCTGTATTCTTAATGGATTATTTGGACTTTTCGAGATTTGCGGGCTATGATAGTTCAAAAAATCACGACAAAGTTATACGTGTTTTATGTGACGAAAATGGCGTAAAGAAAGATGCATTTGTTGAATATGATGCGTATGGTTTGTACGCAACTATACGTGCTTTAAAACTTGCAAACTACAATTTTGAAAGTTGTGTTCATTTTAGAGAGGTGTTTAATGAGTTCGATTCTTTTCTGTTAAGTGAAGATTCGTATATGTCTCCTGGATATGTGGAATCAAATTTTGTGGACACTTATTATGTGGATGCTTTAATTCATGATTTGGGTATAGATTCAAGTAATACTATTAGTCAATATTGTATAGAAAATAAACCCGCAATTCTTGAGAGCGATGTATTAAATATATACTATTTTCTTGAATTGTTGCAAAGGAATGATTTGTTAGAGCTTGTGGACGCTGAGCGTGATGAGATTATACAGAAGCTATCTTCAAGCATTCAAGTCCTAGCTAGTGACCCATCATCCATAAATGCGAACTTACCTAAAATTAATGGTTGTATCAAAGGATTAAAAATTTTAAACGAGAATCCACAATTCTCTGAAGAATACTATGATGCTATAGTAAAAAATTTTTCTGTGAGTTCTGATCAACAACAAAAGGCATATGATTTAGCCGGATTGATTGAGTTCATTTGTTTAGTATCTCCAGATAACATAGACGATTCCAAAGAATATTGCCATCAATTAGAAACAACATTAATTCAATTGTCATCTGAAGATGTAAGTAATAAAATAATGTTGCAAAAAATGGCATTAAATGTTTTTGAATTAAGCAACTATGTTGTCACATCAGAATTTAATCAAATAGTAGTAAACACTTTGAGTCAATCGCAAGATGAAAGCGGTCTATTTAAAGGAGGAGATTCCAATGATGATCTTGTAAGTTTTCGTAGTACCTATGATGCAGTTGTTTTGTGTGAAAGTATTAACTAAAATGTAAGGAGGTAACGTGTATGAAGAAAATGTTAAAAAGTGCATTGCGTTAGCTATGGGAGCAGTTATGCTCATGCCGGTTACTGCTTTTGCAGCAGAAGATGAACCTACCCTCATTTCTACTCAGGAAGTGGCTTTGAGTCCTTCTGGTGCAAATACCAGAAGTGCTGAAACCAAGGAATTCACCTTGAGCACTTATGAAGATAACGGTAGGACGGTGTATTCTTTTGATGTGGAAGACGAAGAATATCGTCAGGCCGCTATGGAATATATCAACGAACTTACTGGTGATCCGGGGCCTACTCCTCAGACAAGAGGTATTTTGCAGCCTGGAGAGTCTGAGTATCATAACGATACACAGTATGATGGCGATGCGATGTCTTACGCATGGAAAAGAAATACTGCCGGTCAAACAGATAATAATTTTGAGGGCGGACAGTCATCGCTTTGGTCTGGAAGCGGAAATTGTGACTACATCGTATTGAATCAGGGCATTTCTGTAAGTGGAATTGCAGTTTCTATTTCTTGGCCGCCGTCTGTTTCTGGTAGTGGTAGCAGTGCTTCTTGGCAATCTCAGCCGGTATATGACAATGTTGCTGGAGCAAGTTTTAATGGACTCGTAGTTGGTGGCACAGCTTTTTCTTGTACGTTTAGCGAAAATGGCGATGTGTATGTAGGAAGCCGAATCTATCGTCCGACAACCACCATTAAGTTCAGTTATTTCTCCTAATCAGTGGAGGCACAAAATGAAATACAGTAACTTAGGGATAGGATTACTACTCTTTGCAATACTATTAGAAATGTGTTCTAGTGGTCTATCGGCATTATCCTTATGCTTAGGAGTAGTGGGTTTGGTCATACTGGTTGTATCGTCACTAAAACCAAAAGATAAGTACTAATTATTTGTACGATCAAAAGGGGTTATCGGCATTCGCTTGATAACCCCTTTCATTTGCTTTAAGAAACCTTATTTCAATATAGAATACAGCAAGTTCCAACTCTTTTGCTATTCGTATTCAAAATGGTTTGCATCATCATAATCTCCAAGATCATCTTTCAGGAACTTCGTCTTTCGAATGTACATAGGACTGACTAGTTCTCCTTTTTCGTGCAGAAGGCTGAATTTATAGTCCAGTAATGCTGCGGGAACATAAAGCTGTTTAGCGGTTTCAAAGAAAGAATATTTGGATAAGCATTCCAACACTTCTTTGTCTTCTAAAAGAAGTTCAGCTGCAAAGAAATTTGCTTCATCCTCATCTTGTGAGCGACCATCTAATACTTCCATTTCCTGAAAGCCTTTCATCATTGCAATTTTTGTATGAAGCACTGCGTGTCCCAATTCG
The DNA here is from genome assembly GCF_017377535.1 of Faecalibacterium sp. Marseille-Q4137. NCBI lineage: Bacteria > Bacillati > Bacillota > Clostridia > Eubacteriales > Oscillospiraceae > Faecalibacterium > Faecalibacterium sp. Marseille-Q4137. The sequence goes on along the minus strand of NZ_JAFREK010000057.1, from coordinate 5,900 downwards.
TGAGCAATCAATATACGTTCTAACACGTCATTTACATTACTGTCAATGACGATATTTTTTTGTCTGGATTGATAGAAGAAGAACCCTTTCAGCTTTTTCTCCAAATTATAAAAATGAATTTTAATTTCCAGGCATTTACAAAGCTCATAGGGATCTCTAGTATCATATTTTTTTACGAGCTTTCCTACGGTTTCGATAATATGTGCTGCCGTTCTCATTTGCTTCACCTCCAAACTGAACACAGAAAAATACAGATAAGAAATCGTCAGATTTCACTTTGCGCAAGCTTCTTATGTTTTCTGTACTTTTTTGGGGTGAACTTTTCTTTGGCATTCTTTTTAGAGTCCATATAAACTGCCATTAATGCCTGAAAGAATACATCCTTAGCGTCCTCATCTAAATCACCACCAGCAAAGAGCGAACTCACACGTCCCAAAACTTCCTGTGCTTCTTTTGCACCTTTAGCACCAAACTGCTCTCGTGCTTCAGCCAAAAACATATCTTCATCTATATGACTTTGTGTATTGGTTTCCTGATCGTCTAATAAATAAGCTACAGAAACATGGAGAGCTTCAGCTAATTTTCTGATATTACCTTTGCGAGGTATGGTTCCCAACTGTTCGTAAGTGTAGAGGGAGCGTTCAGAGATACCGGTAAGCTGGGCAAGCTCGGTTTGAGATAGGTTCATAGCCAAACGAGCTTCTTTAATTTTTTCTCCAAATGTCATGGTAGTATCCTTCCTTTCAAAAAATATTTATTCATAACTTCCGATTATTTGTTGACAAACTTCTGAAAAATGCTATAATGAGAATCAGAGCAGAAGTTTTAGTTCCACTTAATTATATATCGGAACTTTTGCAAAGTCAAGAACTTCCGATTCTCACTTCTGTTTTTAATCATACATCGGAAGTTATAGTCATTCTTGTCCCATGGTATTTGTTTCCCTTTAGCCAAGTGACAGGAGTTAGAAAGGAATTCTTATTTTATGGATTAGGCTGAAAGGAGATTCTGAATGAGCAGATATAATACACAGGTATTAAGCAGTATTCGAATGCTTTGCCGGATGCGGAACATTAACGAGAAGGTTCTGTATGAAAGAGCAAAGCTGATTTTATCCATATATCGAGAGGTGTGCTGGTCTACCATTGATCGTGCGAATGATGTATGTGATACCCTTATTTGTACTTACGGTGACAGCTTAGATGGTGCATTGATTTATCTGGAGAACTTTGCTCCGGATGAAGCGAGAGAACGATTTGAAGAACGCATCCGTAGCTTATTTGAGACAAAGTGGATCATTGAACTGGTAGATATGGCTATGTTGAAAATCAGAGAATATCCAGATAAAGGCGCTCTGTACTGTGAGATTATCTCAAAGGCATATCTCAACCGCTTCAAGTACAGGGAATCAGAAATGCTGGAGGTTTTGAATATGGAACGCAGCACCTACTATGACCGAAAGAAAGAAGCGATACTGTTATTTGGTCTGTCACTTTGGGGAACAGCCATTCCTAAATTGAAAGATTTCCTGGAAAGTGCCAGGGAGGAAGAAGCCTTGTGTTATTGTGAGTGCTAAGACAGGATTTTAGTCCGACTAAAATCCGATGAAAATACGACGGTTTCCCTACTGAAAGTCCGACTTGTCCAGTGTTAAAATGGCTATGCTGGGAGATAACGGCATAAAATTGAATAGAGAGAGTTACGCCTCGTGCCTGTAATGGGTACGGGGCTTTTTTTATACCTGCCTATCTTCCTTCATTTTAACACAAAGGCATGAACGAGAGCTTGGAGCAATTTACTCCGGCTCTTTTTTTATGCCTGCAAGGAGGACAGGCAGATGGCAAAGGGCATTGAGAATCGGGCACGATCTCCTCCTGCTGTTTTTGATTTTGCAACTTCACAAATTCAGAAACACGGAGGAACGAAAATGTATTACGACTTGATCGAAAGCGGAAAAAGAATTAAAGCTTTGAGAAAGGAACATGGGCTTACACAGGAACAGCTTGCGGAGCAGTTAGGTGTTGCTGCAAACACCATTGCACGAATTGAAACTGGAAACAGAGGTATCTCTATTGATTTGGCAATCGAACTGGTTGTGCGCTTTGAGACAACCCTTGATTACATATTTTTAGGTCGTGAATAACCTCAAAACTATACCTACGAGGCAATAAAAACTTGCATGAGGAACAGGTACAATTTAGATACAGCCAAAGAAAATCGGCTGCTTGATCCTTGAAAACTGAATACACAGTCATCGAATACGTTCCTGTTGCCGGTGCGAGAGCATCAGCCACATCAGCGGTACGCCGAGACGTATCGGACAGAGAAGCAGAACGACTTTCTTCTATAAATTAAGTGCTTGTCTCTCTCCCGATGCCAGCGATCAATACTGGCTTGTAAATATTGGGTTGCTCCCAATACGGCCATGAAAGCAACAGGATTAAAGATACTTCTCTACGGAGCTGGCGGAGAACCCGGCAGAGGTTAGATTCCTATGGAACTGATTCGCAATCAGTCGTTCGGTGATTCCCTGAGGGCGTAAGCCCTCTTTCCCAGGGGTGCGTGGCAAATATGGGACACATAGACTTTTGGACTGACTGCCTGATTCCTTTCGGGCAGTCAGTTATTACATACCCAACGAAAGGAGGTCATGGCACATGATGAAAGAAAATTGGGTATATTGCCGTGGTGATATTTATTGCGCCAATCTGGACCCGGTAGTTGGGTCGGAACAAGGCGGCATCCGTCCGGTTATCGTCATTCAGAACGATACCGGTAATAAACACGCTCCCACATTGATTGTGGCAACGGTCACCACCAGAATCCATAAGAAAGCGAATATGCCGACGCACTTTGTTATTTACGACAATCCTGCATTCAAAGAAGCGTCCGTTGTTCAGCTGGAACAGATTCGTACCATTGATAAAAGCAGGATTGATAATTACTTAGGTAAGGTAACGCCCCGTGAAATGGTAGCGATTGAGAAAGCCTTATCCGTCAGCCTGGCAATGGAACAGCTGAAAAAGCGTCCCACAAAACATAAAGCAAAGAGAACGAAGGAGTGAACATAAATGTTTGAAGAAAGAATCGCTGCCATGAATCAGCGCACCGAAGAAGCGATGGCTGCTAACGCAGTTCAGTTTGATAAGAGAACCTATACGGTTGATGAGATTCAGGATATTCTGGGCATCAGCAGAACCAGTGCATACAACCTTGTGAAAAAGAAAGTTTTTCACAGTGTCCGCATTGGCGGCAGCATCAGAATCTCCAAAAAGAGTTTTGATGAGTGGTTGGATCATCAAATGTAAGATTTGTCAAGGGTGTCGTACAACCCGGCGACAAACTTCAAAACATATTGAAAGTTCGATAAAATGTAGCCATGACAAGAAACACATGGCTACATTTTTTACATAGGAGGTTGTACGATGGCGGAAATGAGAAAACGCACGAGTATGTCTGTTCCGGAAATGGGCAGGATGCTCGGTCTTGGTAAAACGGAGTCATACTGGCTCATTAAGAAGAATTACTTCAAAACCATTCTTGTCGGCAACACCATGAGGGTGATGATCGACAGCTTTGAAGAATGGTATGCCAATCAGTTCAAATATCAGAAGGTCGATGGAACCCCTCCCGGAGAGGAACTGAAGAAAACTACATATTCAATGGAGGAGCTTGGACAGCGCCTTGGGCTGAAAGAAGCGACTGCTTACGAGCTGGTTGCCAAAGGGCATTTTGATGTGGTTGATGTCCTGGGCAAGCGCAGAGTGACCAAGGAGAGCTTTGAAAGATGGTATGCTTCTCAAACCGATTACCGCACGGTAGAGGATCAGGAACTGGATGCAGATATTATGGCATCCACCTACGGTCTGCCGGAAATGGCAAGAATGCTTGGGATACATCGTCAGACCATTTACTATATCGTTGCCAATGAAGATTTTGAGCTTATCAAGGTTGGCAGATATAAGCGAGCTACCAAAGAGAGCTTTGAAAAATGGTATCAGAATCAGACCCGCTACCAGTTAGCGGAAGATAGACAGGAAAGGAGCTGATTACATGGCATCTATTGTTAAGAGAAAAAAGAAGTATTCTGTGGTTTATACATACACCGATGAGAACGGCAACAAGCGTCAGAAGTGGGAAACCTTTGAAACGAATTCCGAAGCAAAGAAAAGGAAGTTGCAGGTTGAATATGAGCAGGAGTCCGGAACCTTTATTCCCCCTTCTGCTAAAACCGTCAACGATCTTTTGGATGAGTATATGTCAATCTATGGTGTGAACACATGGGCGATGTCTACCTATGAAAGCAGAAAGAGCCTGATTGCAAACTATATTCGTCCCCTCATCGGTGATATGAAGCTGGAGGATGTCACACCGAGAATCATGGACAAGTATTACCGAGATTTGCTTTCTGTCAAAGCGGTTTCTTCTAAGTATGTAAAAGCCCGTACAGAATATCTGACTCCGCATACTGTCCGAGAGGTTCACAAGACATTGCGAAATGCTTTCAATCAGGCGGTCAAGTGGGAATTGATGACCAGAAACCCTGTGGAGCACGCTACGCTGCCGAAAGAAGAACACAAGACCAGGGATATCTGGACAGCAGAAGTGCTCCAGAAGGCTCTGGAAGCCTGTGACGATGATATTCTTCGTCTGGCTATTAACCTTGCCTTCTCCTGTTCCCTGCGAATGGGCGAGCTTCTGGGGCTTACCTGGGACTGTATTGACATTTCCCCCACCAGTATTGAACTTGGTCAGGCAAGCATCTTCGTTGAAAAGGAGTTGCAGAGAGTAAATCGTGAAGCGATGGCAGATCTGGACGGTAAGGACATCATGTTCAAGTTCCCACCGACCTTCGCCAGTACGCATACCGCATTGGTTCTCAAAACTCCTAAGACCAAAACAAGTGTCCGCAAGGTGTTCTTACCGAAAACCGTAGCGGAAATGTTGGTACAGCGAAAGGCTGACATCGAAGAACTGAAAGACCTTTTCGGTGACGAGTTCGTAGACTTCAATCTGGTTTTCTGTTCTTCCAATGGCAAGCCGATTGAGGGGCAGGTTATCAACCGTGCTTTCAATAAGCTGATTGAGGAGAAGGGACTGCCGAAAGTGGTTTTCCATAGTCTCCGACATTCCAGTATCACTTACAAGCTGAAGCTGAACGGCGGCGATATGAAATCCGTTCAAGGCGATTCCGGTCATGCACAGGTCAAGATGGTAGCGGATGTTTACTCCCATATCATCGACGATGACCGCAGACTGAACGCTGAAAGAATGGAAGCTGCGTTCTACTCAGGCAGACAGGCAACGCCTGAGCCGGTTCAACCAGCCGCAACGGAAAGCTCCGCTGATGATAAAGAACTTCTTCTGAAGCTTCTGCAAAATCCGGAAATGGCAGCACTCCTGAAGTCGCTGGCAAAAACATTATAGTAACTGCAAGGGCAGATCCTTTTACATAGCTACAATAGCTGTAAAAGGGTCTGCCCTTATTTTTTTGTTATGGAGGTCAACGAGTATGGATAGAATCTTTATGGACGAGTATTACGAGCATCTGAGAGCTGACAATATCGAGGCATTTTCCAAGGAAAGGAACGACGAATATGTTGGCAGAGCTGAGGAATACAAAGCAGCAAAGTCGGCATTGCTTGAAGGATTGGGACTTGAGCATTTGTTTGACCATAGCCATGAACTGACTCCGAAAGAGAAAGAAATATGGATGCTGTTCGATAGGGTTGATGTAGCAGAGCTTCTGGCAAGGGATGCTTTTGCCAAGGGTGCTTATATGCTCGGCGCTGAGGATAGAGAGATTATGCTGAAATAAAAAAAGACCTGCTTCGGCGGGTCTAAATTACATAGAATCATTGAGTCTGAAAAAACCTTTGAAATTCTTAATAATGCTGGTT
>NZ_JAFREK010000056.1:0-13038 GCF_017377535.1 Faecalibacterium sp. Marseille-Q4137 | reverse complement strand
CGGTCGGCAGACGGATTTTTTCATTTTGGGGCTTGACTTTTAATAGTTAGTCTCCCATATACACAAGGGGCATCCGCAAACCGCAAATGCCCCTTGTTACATATTAAAGTGCAATATATAGTGTTCACGTATTCATTCAATACAACATATAGAGGAAAGAGGTATTCTATGCGCTCTCAGTTCACTTCGTATGAGCAGCTTCCCATCACTCTGACAGCCGATCATGTCGCTGCTGCGCTGGGCATCTCCCGCGCCAACGCTTACATCCTGCTCCGTTCGGACGGTTTTCCCACGCTCCACATCGGTAAGCGGATGGTCGTTCCCAAAGACCGCTTTCTTCAGTGGATTAGCGACAGCGTAAACAGCTGATCTGACATCCTTGATTCAAGAGGTCGCTTTATTTATACTGATTCACGAAACGACTTGACATCAGGAAGGAGGCAATATGCCAAGCAAACGTTCACACGGCGAGGGTACGCTTCGCCACCGCAGCGATGGTCGCTGGGAATTACGTATGATGGACGGCTACCAGAAAGATGGTTCGCCGCGCTTCAAGACCTTCTATGGCAAGACCCAGAAGGAGGTCAAGCTCAAACTGAAAGAGTATCAGGATGCGCTTATTAGCGGTGTCCAGTTGGACACGATCCTGTACTTTGAAGATTGGGCCGATACATGGTTCGAGGGTCACAAGGATAATATCGCTCCCACGACACAGGAAAGCTACAAATACTGCCTGAAAATGCTCAAAGAGGGATTTTATCATCGCCCCTTGACCGTCATACGCCCCATCGACATTGAAAACTTCCTGAAAGGGATGCGGCGCGATGGCCGCTCGGATTCTTACATCAGCAAGGCACGAGGGATGCTCTACCAGATCTTTCAAAAGGCAGAAGCCAATGACCTTGTGCGCCGCAACCCGGTCCGGCTTGCTGAAAAGATGCGGGCATCCGGCACCGCAAAACGCAAGGAAGCCTTTACCACAGCGGAAGTCGCACACCTGATGAAGGTGCTGCCCGATGACCGCATGGGCTTGAGCATTCGGCTTTTACTCGGCACTGGAATGAGGATGCAGGAACTTCTGGCTTTGGAGCCGCAGTTTATTGAAGAAGATGGCTCTGTCATTCACATCCGGCAGGCAGTAAAGGTCGTAAAAGGTACAGTCAGCATCGGCAGTCCGAAATCCAAAGACAGTATCCGGGATATTCCGGTGCCGCTGAATGTCCGCCCGTGTGCCATCAAGCTGCGGGATACCACCGATCAGTTCATCTGGGAAAGCCCCAAGACCGGCTTGCCCTGCAATCCCACCCATTTCCGGGATGTGTTCCGCAAATCTTTGGAAGAAGCGGGCGATGTCCGCTTGCTCACGCCGCACAGCTGCCGCCACACCTATGTGTCGCAGATGCAGGCGTTGGGCGTGGATATTCAGACCATTCAGAGCATCGTAGGCCATGCCGATACCGAAATGACTGAGCATTATCTCCATGTTCAGGAATCCATTCGGCAGAGTGCGATCCAGTTGTTCAGCGAGGCATTTTCGGCCTGAAAATTGGACGGAACGGCACTAATTAGACCAGATAAAATCTTTGGCATTGTGGTCAAAATTGTGGTCAAAACCAAATGAGGTCAGCCCACAAACAAAAAAATCCAACGATTTCTAACGTGAAATCGTTGAATTTATGGTCCGAGTGGCGAGAATCGAACTCACGGCCTCTTGAACCCCATTCAAGCGCGCTACCAAAACTGCGCTACACCCGGATATCGTCCTCTGCCTCCCTACCGAAGCATTGGCGACAAAAGATATTATACGCATCTTTCCGGGTTTTGTCAACACTTTTCTGCATCTTTTTCTGATTTTTTCAAGAAAAGTATGATTTTAATCGTATGAGCGCCGCTTTACTTTTTTGCTTTTACGCCAGTTTCCGCATCTGCGGCCCGCAGCTGTCTGTCCTTTTCCAGCAGGGGCTTGAGGTACTGGCCGGTAAAGCTTCCGGGCACCTCGGCCACCTGCTCGGGCGTACCCTCGGCAATCACCAGACCGCCGGCGCTGCCGCCTTCAGGGCCAAGGTCAATGATGTGATCGGCACACTTGATGAGATCCAGGTTGTGCTCGATGACAATGACCGTGTTGCCCGCATCCACCAGCTTCTGCAGCACCTCGATCAGGCGATGCACGTCCGCAATGTGCAGGCCGGTGGTAGGCTCATCGAGGATATACACCGTCTTACCGGTGCCGCGGCGGGCAAGTTCGTTGGCCAGCTTGACACGCTGAGCTTCGCCGCCGGACAGGGTGGTGGCACTCTGGCCAAGGGTCACATAGCCAAGGCCCACATCCAGCAGGGTCTGCAGCTTGCGGGCGATCTTGGGCTGGTTTGCAAAGAACACCACCGCCTCCTCCACGGTCATGTTCAGCACGTCGGAGATGGTCTTTTCCTTATACTTTACCTCCAGCGTCTCGCGGTTATAGCGCGCGCCCTTGCATACCTCACAGGGCACATAAACATCCGGCAGGAAGTGCATCTCGATCTGCAAAATGCCGTTGCCCTCACAAGCCTCACAGCGGCCTCCCTTGACATTGAAGCTGAACCTTCCCGGGCCGTAGCCGCGCATCTTTGCATCCTGGGTCTCGGCAAAGACGGCGCGGATATCGTTGAACACGCCGGTATAGGTGGCCGGGTTGGAGCGGGGCGTACGGCCGATGGGCTGCTGGTCGATGCCAATGACCTTATCCACGAACTCAAGACCCTCCACCCCGTCGCACTTGCCCGCACGGCTGCGGGCACCGTTCAGCTCACAGGCCAGCGTCTTGTACAGGATCTCATTGATCAGGCTGGACTTGCCGGAACCGGAAATGCCGGTCACACAGACGAACTCGCCCAACGGGAACCGGACATCAATGTTGCGCAGGTTGTTCTCCCGGGCACCTTTCACGGTCAGAAAGTTTCCATTGCCGGTGCGGCGGGTCTGGGGCACGGCAATGCGCTTGCGGCCGGAAAGATAATCGCCGGTGATGCTCCGCTTAGCCTTACAGATATCCTTTACACTGCCCGCCGCCACGATCTCGCCGCCGTGAACGCCTGCGCCGGGGCCCACATCCACGATATAGTCCGCACTGCGCATGGTATCCTCATCGTGCTCGACCACGATGACAGTATTGCCGAGATCCCGCAGGTTCTTCAGGGTTGCAATGAGCTTGTCGTTATCGCGCTGGTGCAGGCCGATGCTGGGCTCGTCCAGCACATAGAGCACGCCGGACAGCGCACTGCCGATCTGGGTGGTCAGGCGGATGCGCTGGCTTTCGCCGCCGGACAGGGTGCCAGCCGCGCGGGCCAGGGTCAGGTAATCCAGACCCACGCTCTGCAAAAACTGCAGGCGGTTCCGGATCTCCTTCATGATCTGACCGCCGATCTGCCTCTGCTTCTCGGTCAGGTTCGGCTCATTTTCGGCAATAAATTTCAGCTCATCCCGGATGGACATTTCGCAGAACTCGCTGATGTTCTTATCCCCAACGGTCACTGCCAGCACCACCGGCTTCAGGCGCTTGCCGTGGCAGTCCGGGCACTCCACGCCGGACATGAAGCTGCCGATCTCTTCCTTCATCCACTCGCTGTTGGTCTCCCGGAAGCGGCGCTCCAGGTTCTCCACGATGCCCTCAAACGTATTATAGTAGACACCGCTGCCGAACTCGTTGGTTCGGTGCATCTCGATCTTTTCGCCGTTGGTGCCGTAGAGCAGGGCGTTCACTGCCTCGGTGCTCATATCCTTGATGGGCGTGTCCAGCGTAAAGCCGTATTTTTTACCCAGACCAAGGTAGTACATTTCGCTGACAGAGCCCTCGGCGTAGTACCAGCCGCTGGCCTTGATGGCCCCCTGCCGGATGGACAGGTTCTTATTGGGCAGGATGCGCTCCTCGTCCACCCGCATAAACGTACCAAGGCCCGTGCACTTCTCACAGGCACCCTGCGGGTTGTTGAAGGAGAAGAGCCGGGGCGACAGGTCCCCGATGGAGATGCCGTGCTCCGGGCAGGCGAAGTTCTGGCTGAAGGTCATGCACTCCCCACCGATGACATCGATCTCGGCGATGCCGCCGGTCAGAGCCAGCGCAGTTTCCAGCGAATCCGCCAGACGGCCCCGGATGCCCTTGCGCATGGCAAGGCGGTCCACCACGATCTCCACCGTGTGCTTGATGTTCTTTTCCAGCGTGATCTCTTCGTCCAGGTCATACAGATTGCCGTCGATCTTCACACGGGAATAGCCGCCCCGCCGGGCGGCATCCAGCTCCTTCTGCTGCGTGCCCTTTCGCTGGCGCACCACGGGAGCCAGCACCTGGAATTTGGTGCCGTCCTCCAGCTTGAGCACGGCATCCACCATCTCATCCACGGTCTGCTGGCTGATGACACGGCCGCACACCGGGCAGTGGGGCACGCCCACCCGGGCATACAGCAGGCGCAGGTAATCATAGATCTCGGTCACGGTGCCCACGGTAGAGCGGGGGTTGTGGCTGGTGGTCTTCTGGTCAATGGAAATGGCCGGCGACAGGCCGGTGATCTCATCCACATCGGGCTTGTCCATCCGGCCCAGGAACATCCGGGCGTAGCTGGAAAGGCTCTCCACATAGCGGCGCTGGCCGTCGGCATAAATGGTATCGAAGGCAAGGCTCGACTTGCCGGAACCGGACAGGCCGGTCATAACAATGAATTTTTCGCGCGGGAGGGTCAGATCAATATTCTTCAGGTTGTGCTCCCGTGCGCCTTTGATGACGATCTTATCGTTTGCCAAGGTACTTTCTCCCTCTTCTCTGTGTCTGTGCATGGTTCTGCCTGCGCTCGGTCTCGGCATCCGAGTCCACGGTAGGGTTCTCGCCCCGGCGCAGGCGGTCGATCTGGTCACGCAGGAAGGCCGCATGCTCAAATTCCAGCAGCTTGGCAGCCTCCTTCATCTCCCGGGTCAGGCGCTCGATGGCAGCTTCCCGCTCCAGTTTGCCCATGCGGCGGGTATTCCGCTTTGCGTTCTCCGCCTTATCGCTGATCTCAATGCTGTCCGCAATGGCCTTGACGATGGTCTTAGGCACGATGCCGTGTTCTTCATTGTAGGCCATCTGGATGGCACGGCGGCGCTCGGTCTCGGTGATGGCGCGTTCCATGCTGTCCGTCACCTCATCGGCGTACATAATGACCAGACCCTCGGCGTTGCGGGCCGCGCGGCCAATGGTCTGGATGAGGCTGGTCTCACTGCGCAGGAAGCCTTCCTTGTCGGCATCCAGGATCGCCACAAGGCTGACCTCGGGCAGATCCAGGCCCTCGCGCAGGAGGTTGATGCCCACCACCACATCGATGGAGCCCAGGCGCAGATCTTTGATGATCTCCATCCGTTCAAAGGTGTCCACCTCGTGGTGCATATATTTGACCTTGATGCCCTGCTCGGTCAAGAAGTCGGTCAGGTCCTCGGCCATCTTCTTGGTCAGGGTGGTCACAAGAACACGCTCGTTCTTCGCCGTGCGGGCGTTGATCTCGCCCAGCAGGTCAGTCACCTGCCCCTCCACAGGCCGCACCGAGATCAGCGGGTCCAGCAGACCGGTGGGCCGGATGACCTGCTGCGCGATCCGGGTGCTGTTCCGGCGCTCGTACTCGCCCGGCGTGGCCGAGACGAACACCATCTGGTTCAGTTTGCTTTCCACCTCCTCAAACTTGAGGGGGCGGTTGTCAAAGGCCGACGGCAGACGGAAACCGTACTCCACCAGCGTCTTTTTGCGGGCGTAGTCGCCGCCGTACATAGCGCGCACCTGCGGCAGGGTCACATGGCTCTCATCCACAAAAAGCAGAAAATCCTCCGGGAAATAATCCAGCAGGGTGGTGGGCATACTGCCCGGCGCACGGCCCGACAGCACCGCCGAGTAGTTCTCGATGCCCTTGCAGATTCCCACTTCGGTCAGCATCTCGATGTCGTAGTTCGTTCGCTGCTGGATGCGCTGGGCTTCAATGAGCTTGCCCTCGGCGGTGAACTTCTTCACCTGCTCGTCACACTCGGCGCGGATCTTTTCAATGGCCGCTGCCTTTTTATCGGCACTGACGATGTAGTGGCTGGCCGGGAAGATGGCCACATGCTTCACCACGTTCTGCCGGGTGCCGGTAACGGGGTTGAACTCCGTGATGCGGTCGATCTCATCCCCAAAGAACTCCACCCGGATGGCAAGATCGCTCATGTAGGCCAGATAGATATCCACCGTGTCGCCGTGAACACGGAACTTATTGCGGATAAAATTGATGTCGTTCCGCTCATATTGCAGGGTGACCAGCTTTTTGCACAGGTCATCCCGCTCCATCTGCATCCCGGGCCGCAGGCTGATGACCATGCTGCGGTAATCGATGGGGTCGCCCAGAGAGTAGATACAGGACACCGATGCCACAATGATGACATCCCGCCGCTCCGAAAGCGCCGCCGTGGCCGAATGGCGCAGGCGGTCGATCTCATCGTTGATGGCGCTGTCCTTTTCAATGTAGGTATCGGTGCTGGGGATGTAGGCTTCGGGCTGGTAGTAATCGTAGTAGGAAACAAAATACTCCACCGCATTGTCCGGGAAGAACGAGCGGAACTCGGTGCAGAGCTGGGCCGCCAGCGTCTTATTATGGGCCAGCACCAGCGTGGGGCGGTTGCACCGGGCGATCACGTTGGCCATGGTAAAGGTCTTGCCGCTGCCGGTCACACCCAGCAGGGTCTGGCAGCGGTCGCCCCGCTCAACGCCCTCTACCAGCTGCTCAATGGCCTGGGGCTGGTCACCCGTGGGGGCATAGTTGGAGACGAGATGGAACTTTTCATCGGCCATGTCTCGTTTCTCCTTTCTGTTCTCAGATAGAACTACAAATAGTTGTGCTTTTCATGTTGATTATAACACAATTATTTTATAATATCAATACGGCCTGAGCATCTCCCCGGTCTGGAAATCGTAAAACGGCAGGCGGTTGGCCTCCCGCATGGAGAAATATTCGCTCTCGGTCAGGATGATGTGATCCCGCAGATGCACCTTGACCAGCCCCAGTGCCCGGACGATATTCTCGGTGGCCATCAGATCCTCCCGCGAGGGCAGGGCCACGCCGTTGGGGTGGTTATGGCAGAGCACCACACTGTCGGTACCGCCCTTGAGGGCTGCCGCCACCACATCCTTGATTTCCAGACTCACCCGGTCGCTGGTGCCGTCCCGCAGCCAGAACAGCCCCTTGATGCGGCTGCGGCCATCCAGCGCAGTCAGCAGGGCGCGTTCCTGCACAGTCCCGGCAAACTGTGCCATCAGGTATTCGACCAGCTGGTCGGTGGTCTTCATGCATTTTTTTCCGTTGACCGCACACTGGGTATAGTATCTGCCGACCTGCGGCAAAAGATGCAGCATCCGGGCGGTAGAGGGGCCTACGCCCTCCACCGTCAGCAGATCCTCCTCGGAGGCATCCAGCACCCCGGCAAAGTCTCCGAACCGGTCCATGAGGACATGGGCAAGGCCGTTGGTGTCCTTGCGGGTGTTGGTGATGTAAAGGACATATTCCAGCGCTTCGTGGGGTTCCAGACTTTCCAGTCCATACTGCTCTACCCGAGCGCGCATCCGCTGGCGGTGCCCCTTATGCTGGCAGCTTTCCTTTGCCATGGTCGTTCTCCTTTTGCGTTATTACTTTAATAGTACCGTTTTTTCAGCAAAACACAAGGGGGCACAGGAAATATTCTGCGTTGACTTCAAAGAAAGGGTGGTTTATTATAGAGAAAAGGCTTTTTTATGAATCAATATGCCCTCTCAGTCAAAGCCTGCGGCTTTGCCAGCTCTCCCAAAGGGAGAGCCCCTTGTGGCTCTCGGTCAGCATGTACTGAACCCGGGAGATGCATTGCCTCTCCCTTTGGGAGAGGTGGATTTGCGAAGCAAAGACGGAGAGGGTTTGTCTTTCATCCAACAAAAGGAACGATTTTATGAAACAATTTACTGCCACCGCAAACGACGAGGGCGTGCGGCTTTCCCGCTTTGTCCAGAGCGTGACGCGCGATTTCCCCACCAGCCTGCTGTACAAGAGCTTCCGCAACAAGCGGGTCAAGGTCAACGGCAAAAAAGGTACCCCCGAGGATCGGCTCAAGGCGGGCGACCTCATTGAGCTGTACATCAACGATGAATTCTTCCCGCCCGAGGGCGCAAAGCCTGCAGCCCGCAAGCCTGCCCCCAAAAAGCAGCAGAACCAGCCCAAGGTGACCGTCATCTATGAGGACGAGAACATTGCCGTGCTGTACAAGCCCACCCATCTGCTCTGCCACAGCGACCGCACCGGCGATGCCAACCTTGTGGACGCATTCACCCAGTATCTGGCCCAGAAGGGCGAGTACGATGCGGGCGGTGAGAACCGCTTCAAGCCCGGCATCTGCAACCGGCTGGACCGTGGCACTGAGGGCCTTGTCATCGCGGCCAAGAGCTACGCCGCCCTGCGGGACATGAACGAGATCATCCGCACCGACCTGCTCAAAAAGGAATACTACACCATCACCGTGGGCATCCCCCAGAGCGGGCGGTTCACGGCCTGGTGGGAGCACGACGAGAAGAACAACAAGGTCAGCATCCATGCCCACCAATCTCAGGATGAGCGCCGCAAGCAGATCATCACCGATGTGGATGTGCTGCGCACCGCCGGGCCCTTTGCCCTGTGCAAGATCGGCCTCATCACGGGCCGCACCCACCAGATCCGCGCGCATCTGGCCTACCTGGGCAAGCCGGTGCTTGGAGATATCAAATACGGCAACCGCAAGATGAACGAGCGCACCGGCACCCGGACGCAGGCTCTCTGCGCCGTCCGCATCAGCTTCCTGGATATCCCGGAGGAGAACACCTTGCACTACCTCTCCGGCAAGGTCATCAAGCTGAAGGACCCCCAGATCGTCAAACAGTTCGACGCACTGGATAAGAATAAAGAAGGAGCAGCATCATGGCAGACCTGAACGCCTATTTCAAAAGCATCATCGACCAGGACCGCGAGGCCGTGGTTATCTGCGACCTGGATCACACCATCCTCTATATGAACCCTGCCGCTGTGGTGGATTACGGCAAATACGGCGGAGCCGCCCTGCTGGGCAAAAGCCTTCTGGCCTGCCACAACCCCCATTCGGTGGAAGCCATCCGCAAGGTGGTCGAGTGGTTCGCGGCGGATGCCAGCCACAACATCGTCTATACCTATCACAACGCAAAGCACGACCGCGACGTCTACATGGTAGCCCTGCGGGACGAGGACGGTACCCTGATCGGCTACTACGAGAAGCATGATTCCCGAAAAGCTGAAACTATGAAGCAGTACGATTTGTTCTGACAAAGAAAGGCGAACTCCACACAAAAAAGACTTTGCCGCCTACCCCCCGTGCGAAGATGCTACTCTGCTATACCTCCCGCATAGACAAAACGAACGCCTGCCGGGCTTTTCTCACACGGCAGGCGTTCGTTCGTTTTTATGGGGTCGATTCGTTACTTTGCCAGCAGCTCATCAGCCAGCACATCCATCTGTGCCTCAGCGGCAGCATTTGCGGCAGAGCGGATGGTCACAACGGCATCACAGACGGTGATGTTCTTCATGCCGTCCAGCTCGGCACGCATCAGCTTTGCAGCCATGGGGGCCCAGGTGCCGTTCTCCATCAGGCCAACGGTGCGGCCCTGGAAGTTCTTGGTCTTGAGGTGTGCCAGCAGATTCTCCATCGGCGGGAAGAGGAAGCCATCGTAGGTGGCACAGGCCAGCACGATCCGGCCACAGCGGAAGGCCTCAGTGACGGCATAGGAGACATCGGTGCGGGTCAGATCCATCTCCACCACCTTGGCACCCTTGGCGCGCAGCTTCTCAGCCATGGTGTGGGCGGCGGCTTTGGTGTGGCCGTGGATGGAAGCGCTGGCCACCAGGATCTTCTCCGGCTCCTCAGCCTTGTAGCTGGACCACAGGTCATAGTAGTTCAGGTACTTGCTCAGATCGCCGGTCAGCACGGGGCCGTGCAGGGGGCAGATGGTGGCGATATCCAGCGCGGCGGCCTTTTTCAGCAGAGCCTGCACCTGCGGGCCGTACTTGCCCACGATGTTCAGGTAGTAGCGGCGGGCCTCGCTGGCCCAGTCGGCGTTTTCGTCAAACCTGGCCACTGCACCAAACCGGCCAAAGCCGTCTGCAGAGAAAAGCACCTTTTCACTGCTCTCATAGCTCACCATGACCTCAGGCCAATGCACCATGGGGGCAAGCACAAAGGTCAGGGTGTGGGTGCCCAGGCTCAGGCTCTCGCCGTCCTTCACCACCACGCGGCGCTCCTTGGCAACGGCATCCGCCCCAAAGAACTGATCCATATACAGGAAAGTTTTGGCGTTGCCCACCACCTGCATTTCCGGGTAGAGGGCGGCCAGTCTGGCGATGTTGGCACCGTGGTCAGGCTCCATGTGGCTGACCACCAGATAATCCGGCTTGCGTCCGGCCAGTGCCTCGGTCAGGTTGGCAAGCCAGGGCTCCGTGGCACGGTTGTCCACCGTATCCAGAATGGCGGTCTTTTCGTCCAGAATGACATAGGAATTGTAGCTCACGCCGGTGGGCACCGGGTACTGGCTCTCGAACAGGTCAATGGTGGTATCGTCCACACCCACGCCCAGAATGGCTTCGCTGATCTTTTTCACGCTCATAGCAGACATCCTCTCTATCCATATTGCTGTGCCGGAAAAGTGGCAGCATAATACTAATAGCGGTTCCTAGTATAGCACATTGTTAAAGATTATTCAAGCTCCTCCGGCAGTCTTGCTGCCACCGGCCGGCCGGGCTCGTTGTCCAGCTCCAGCAGGGCTGCTGCGCTGGCATCATCCAGGCTCTGGACACTGCGGAGCTTGCGGCTGATGGCCCGGCTGCGGACACCAATGAGGTTGTCCAGCTCTTCATCGGTCTGGCGCAGACGCTGCTGCATCTTGGAGAGCCCCTGCCCGAACTTGTCGAACTCCGTCTTAACGGCACCCAGCAGCTGCCAGACCTCGCCGGAGCGCTTCTGGATGGCAAGGGTCTTGAAGCCCATCTGCAGGCTGTTGAGCAGAGCCGCCATGGTGCTGGGGCCTGCAATGTTCACCTGATAATCCCGCTGCAGCACCTCCAGCAGACCGGCGTTCACCACCTCGGCGTACAATCCTTCAAAAGGCAGGAAGAGGATGCCAAAGGTCGTGGTGTAGGGCGGCTCCACATACTTTTCCCGGATATCCTTTGCCTCGCTCCGCAGCACCAGCTCCAGCGCATGGCGGGCATTCTCCACCGCCTGCGCATCGCCGGAGGCCTGGGCATCCTGCAAGTGCGCATAGGTGTCGCCGGGGAATTTGGAGTCGATGGGCAGCCAGACCGTGCCGCCGTCCGCGCCCGGCATCTTGATGGCATATTCCACCCGCTGGGTGCTGCCCGGAATGGTGGCCACATTGGTCTCGTACTGCTCCGGAGCCAGGATCTCTTCCAGAATGGCCCCCAGCTGGATCTCGCCCAGAATGCCGCGAGTCTTAACGCCCGAGAGCACCTGCTTCAGCCCGCCCACATCGGCGGCAAGGTTCTGCATCTCGCCCAGCCCCTTGTACACCTGTTCCAGCTGGTCATTCACAGCCTTGAAGCTCTCGGTCACCCGCTTCTGCAGGGCATCCTGCAGTTGCTCGTCCACAGTGTGGCGGATCTCATCCAGCTTTTTGGCGTTCTCGGCCTGCAGGGCGGTCATGTTTTCCGCAAGGGTCTTGCGCAGCTCTTCCAGCTTCTGGGTGTTGGCGGCCTCCAGACTCTGGAGCCGCTGGGTCAGGATCTGCTGCTGGCCGCTCTGACCCTGTGCCAGTGTAGTGCTCATACTCTGCACCGAGGTCTGCAGCGTCTCACTGACGCTGCGGATGGCGGTATAGTTCTGCTCCGCCATTGCCGCCTGTCTGGCCGCAAAGTCTTTTGCCTGTGCATCGAGCTGCTGCTGCATCCAGCGCTTGAGCTCCTCGTAGTCTCCCCCGTTCCGGGGCTTGTTCAGTTTCCAGAGCACCACTGCCAGCAGCAGGCAGATGATGACCAGCAGCAGGGTGTACAATCCAGCTAAAAATTCCATTGATTATAAGTCCTCGAAATCGACCAATTCTTTCCGGGTATCCAGCGCATCGCCATAAAGGCCCACGCCGTCCACCTCGCACTCGCCCGACTGGTTATCATAGGGGTCGGAACGGAACCCGTACATCGGCGGGTCAAAGGGTGCCTCAAAGGCGCGGTTTGCCACCATGCGCCCGGTGTCCAGGCTGCCGAAGTAGTGGCGGCGCAGCTCTTCCTCGCCCTGCCGTGCCATGGAGGCACCAAACGAGCAGTCGGCATACATCCAGCCCTTGGGGGCAATGTAGAACATGGCCCAGTCGTGGCAGCCCACGCCTGTGGGCGACACCGACAGACCGCTCTGCCAGCGGGCCGGAATGCCCACCAGACGGCAGAGGGTGATGAAGGTCAGGGCCATAATACCGCAGTCACCGCGCCGGTCCCGCGCGCAGCGGTCGGGCAGGCAGTCCTGCACAAAGTAGGCAGGCTGATAGTGATACCGCACGTTCAGGGTAACGTAATCATAGATGCGCTTTGCCTTCTCCGCCGGGTCGGTGATTCCTTCGGTCAGCTGTGCGGCCAGCGCCCGCAGGTAGGGTGTGAACACGATATGCGGGGCCTGCTCCTCCGTATCAAAGGTCGGCTGTTCCGGCGCGGACACAAAGTCCAGCGGGTCGGCATAGACTGCCGTTGTCTTGTAACGGTACTGCACCCCGAAGCGGCGGTTTTCGGTCAGGTCAGCCTCCCAGCAGACCGTGCGCTGGGGGGCGTTTGCATCGGCGATGCGGCCCGGCTGCTCGGTAAAGCTCTGCAGCTCGATCTCGCTCTGGGCCAGGCATTCTGCCGGGATGGGCAGCCAAGCGCGGACGTGCACGCTCTCCCGGCCCTCTGCCTTTGCCTTAGCCAGAGCGGCGGCAAAGGCCTCATCCGACATCCCCACGCTGGTCTTCAGCGTGATGCGGGCACTGGCCTGCCCTTCCCGCTCCAT